>NZ_CP096205.1:3545000-3823204 GCF_023195775.1 Flavobacterium azooxidireducens | reverse complement strand
ATATTCTATAAATTTTGTTGTTTACTAAAGGTTATCTTACAAAGAAAACAGGCTGTTTCTTTATTAACTTTTGGGATAACAAATATGTGAACAAAAAAACGTAAAAAAAAATAAAATGCTATTGATTTTATAAAAAAAATGTTGTAAAGATGATTAATGACTTAAAAACACAATAAAGAAAAATATTACAGAAAATTATGAAAGAACATCAATTGCACGTTCGTGTGCGTTATTCCGAAACAGATCAAATGGGTGTGGTTTATCATGGTAATTATTTACCTTATTTTGAAATTGGTCGAGTGGAATGGCTTAGAAATCAAGGGATTTCCTATAAAAGCATGGAAGAGAGTGGTGTGGCACTTCCAATTGTTAACATTAACATAAATTACAAAAAACCAGCACGTTACGATGATTTACTTACTGTAAAAACTAAATACAAAAATCAATCTTCGGTTAAGATAGAATTTGAATGTAAAATTGAAAATGAAAATGGTGAGTTATTAACAACAGCCGATTTTGTTTTGGTATTTGTTGATATTAAAACGGGTAAACCTATGCTTCCACCAGACAACATTAAATCGATAATTGATAAAATGGAATTATTAGAAAATTAATCCATTTTTTTAATTTTTATTTCAAATAAATTGGAAAAAATGTCGAATGTACTTTCGGCATTTTTTTTTCGGGTTGAAATGATGAGTTCGCAATTCATTTCCATTTTTTGTGAAACGATTTCCAAGTTTTTTTCTTTGATTACTCGCATCACTTTGTTCATGTTTTTATAGTCGAATGTGAGTTGAAAATTAACATCAATGGTTTTTTCGATAATTTCGGCATTTTCCAAACTCATTTGAGCAGCAGTTTTGTAGGCTGAAATTAATCCGCCAACGCCTAATTTTACTCCACCAAAATAGCGAACTACTACAATTAATATATTGGTAACTTCAAATGATTGAATTTGTCCATAAATTGGCATTCCGGCACTATTGTTGGGTTCTCCGTCATCATTGGCTCTAAAACTAATTTTTTCTGTTCCTAATTGATACGCATAACACCAATGTCTTGCCGAAAAATGTTGCTTTTTTAATTGTTCCAAATGAACTTTTACTTCTTCTTCAGTTAAAATCGGAAATGCATAGCCAAAGAATTTACTGTTTTTTTCTTTGAACAGAATTTCTTCGGATGGAGCAGAAATAGTTTTATAAGTATCTTTTGATTCGTTCATATTAATTTGTCACAAGAAAAATAGCCAATAATGCCATGGAAATTCCTATAGCATTCCGCATTGAAATTTTTTCATTAAAAAATAAAATACCAACCAATGTCGAAACCATTACAATCGCAACATTGTGAATCGTAAAAATAGTTGAACTTTCAAATACTTCGCTATCCAACATTTTAATTAAATAATAAAGTGAAAAATAATTCGGAACACCAAGAATAATTCCTGCCAAAATATTTTTTCCTTCAATTTTCATTTTATTTTTAAAAATAGTTATACCTATTACTATACTACCAACCAAAAAAGCTATTAAAAAGGTATGTGATGAAAATAATGAAATTTCATTTTCCGGTAAGTAATCATTTTGTAAAATTTTCAAACTCGTGTCAATTGCACCGGCACCAAAGAACACTAAAATTGGATAAAGTAGATTTTTTGAATCAGCAACAGCACCTTTTTCTTTTTTGGAAGTAAAATAAACCGCTACCAAAGCCATTACAATTCCGATGATTTTGGCAATTCCCAATTTTTCATTAAATAATAAAACGCCAAAACAGATTGGAATAATAACCGACATTTTTGAAGCAACCGAGGCTACTGAAAGTCCGTTTCGTTGCGAGGTTATTGCTGTGGCATAAAAAACGCTAATGAACAAAAAACCAAGTAGTAAACTACCGGGATACCATTGTTTTTCAATAATTTTTGAATAATCAAAAGCACTTTCCGTAAATAGTAAACCCATTACAAAAGCGATAAAATAGTTTACCACCAATGCTTGTAAAGTGTTGATATTGAATCGAGAAAAGAGTTTTAAAATGATAAAAAGAACAGCGTTAAAAAGAACACTTAAAACAATGTATATCACAGGGTAATTATTTTTTTGGCGAATAATTCTGTAACATCCTCTTTTCCAACCTGTAAATTCCAGACTTCAATTCCTAATGAAGCGGCAGCATCTGTATTTTCTTTTTTATCATCAACAAATAATGTTCTTTTGGGAGAAAGGTCATGTTTGTTTAACAGAAGTTTAAAAATTTCAACATTTGGTTTTCGCATACCAACTTCATACGAAAAATAAACTTTTTCAAAACAATTATAAAAATCTCTTGAAAAAGACATGCCTTCTTTGTGCTCAAAATGTTCGATGTGGATTTTATCGGTATTAGAAAGAAGAAACAAACGGTATTTTCCTTTTAAACTTTGAAGAAAATCTAATCTACGTTCCGGAAAATCGCCCAAAACAGCATTCCAGGCTTTTCTAATTTCATCAATACTAGCATTGGGAAGATGCTTTTGAAAGCCTTCAATAAATTCTAACTCGGTTGCTTTGCCAATTTCAAAACGTTTATTTATTTCATCTAAATCGGCATGCCATTCTTTTAAACCTAAATTACGAAATGCTTTTTCTACACCCGGTTTGTCCAGATTTATGAAAATATCCCCAAAATCGAAAATAATTGTATTAATCATACCGTTTAAGAATTAAAAGTTCATCGTTTAAAATAGTTGTTCGTTTCACGGTTTCGCCAAAAAGGGTTGGGGCTTTTGTTCCTTGTTGTAAAAGCAAACTTCCTTTAAAAATTCGAGCTTCATCCCACAAATTGGCATCAATAAAGGTTTGTAGTGTTTGAAGTCCACCTTCAATAATAACCGATTGAATGCTTTTTTGAAAAAGTAAATTACAAATTTTTTCAGCAAGTTGATTATCAAAGATAATAGTTTCGTGATTAAAATTTTCATCAGAAACAAAATTTTCCTTTTCTGTTATAAAAATAGTTTGTTGCTTTCCATTTTTTACTTCGTAATCGTTGGAAATTTTTCCTGAACGATCTAAAACAATTCGTAGCGGATTATTTCCAAGCCAATCTCTGCTGTTCAATTTCGGATTGTCTGCCAAAACAGTAGTTGTTCCAACCAAAATCGCTTGTTCTTCTGTTCGCCATTTGTGAACCAATTGTCTGGAATACGAATTAGTAATCCAAACCGGTTTTTGTTCATTTTTTGATTGAGGAGAAAGAAAACCATCGGCACTTTCTGCCCATTTCAAAATAATGAAAGGTCTTTTTTGGTTGTGAAATGTAAAAAACCGTCGATTAAGTTCAAGACATTTTTTTTCTAAAATACCAACGGTAACAGTTGCTCCCGATTGACGAAGTTTTTCAATTCCTTTTCCGGCAACTTTTTCATTTGGATCAACTGTTCCAACCACCACATTCGGAATTTTATGATGAATAATTAAATCACTGCACGGCGGTGTTTTTCCAAAATGACTACAGGGTTCTAAACTGACATAAATGGTTGATTTTGAAAGTAATGATTTGTCTTTTACGGAATTTATTGCATTTACTTCCGCATGTGGTTCGCCTGCTTTTTGATGCCAACCTTCGCCGATAATTTGGTTTTCAAACACAATTACGCTGCCCACCATCGGGTTAGGGTAGGTGGTTCCCAAACCGTTTTTGGCCAATTCAAGACAACGTTGCATGTATTTTTTGTGTTTCATCAGAACACAAAATTACGCTTTTTGCCCAAAAAAGTAGAAATAGTTTTACTTTTACAACTAATTAAATGAATTGATTTTTATGATTACCATCCGACCTATTCAAGAAGTTGATAATGAAATGATTGCTTCCGTAATCCGTTCTGTTTTAATTGAACACGATGTGCCAAAAGTTGGAACTGCTTATGCGGATGTTTCGTTGGATCGGATGTTTGAAACCTATTCCGCACCAAGAAGTCGTTATTTTGTGGTTGAAAATGATGGCAAAATTATTGGTGGAGCCGGCATTAGTCAGTTAGAAAATGAAGCGGAAACCATTTGCGAATTGCAAAAAATGTATTTTTTATCAGAAGCCAGAGGATTAGGACTAGGTTCTGAAATGATGGAGAAATGTTTGACATTTGCACAATCGTTTGGGTTTGAAAAATGTTATTTAGAAACCATGCCGTATATGCATGCTGCTCAAAAATTATATTTAAAATTTGGATTTCACTATATTGATGCACCGATGGGATGCACAGGTCACACTTCTTGTCCGGTTTGGATGTTGAAAGAATTATAATTGATTATGACTTTTAAAGAAATAAAATCTTCCTTTCGCAGCGAATTGTCTTCTTTTTTTGATGAGCAAGAAATCGATAGTTTCTTTTATTTGGTTTTGGAAAAATACCATCAACTGAAACGTGTCGATTTGGCATTGCAACCCAATTTGAAAGTTTCCGAATCAGAATTGGAACAATGGAAATTCGTATTGGAACAATTAAAAACCCAAAAGCCCATTCAATATATTTTGGGAGAAACTTTTTTTTGCGATATAGTTTTTAAAGTGAATGAACATACATTGATTCCAAGACCTGAAACGGAAGAATTGGTGTATTGGATTTTAGATGAATTAAAATACAAAGATCAAAATAGTACAATTGTTGATATTGGAACAGGAACCGGATGTATTCCCATTTCCTTAAAGAAGAATTTACCGGAATCGACGGTTTTTGGCATTGACGTTTCGGCAGAAGCGTTAAAAGTAGCCAACGAAAATGCTAAAACGAATGAGGTTGACGTTCATTTTATGCAAAAAAATATTTTAGAAACTTCTGATTTACAGAATCAATTTGATGTCATTGTTTCCAATCCGCCGTATGTGCGAAATCTTGAAAAAGCAGAAATTAATACGAATGTATTGGCTTTTGAACCGCATTTAGCATTGTTTGTTTCGGATGAAGATCCGTTACTTTTTTATCGAAAGATTGCTGAATTAGCTCTAAAAAATCTCAAGCCGAATGGTTTGTTGTTTTTTGAAATTAATCAGTATTTAGGAAAAGAAACTGTTTTTTTATTGACTGATTTAGGATTTAAAAACATTGAATTAAGGAAGGATATTTATGGGAATGATAGGATGGTGAAGGCTATCCTCACCCCCGACCCCTCTCCATCCGCCTTCGGACGAGACAAGAAGGAGAGGGGAGACGAGACGTTGAAATGAGTGCTAATTTATTGGCGATGAATCCTTTTTAATCTATTTTAAGTGAAACGAATCTAACTTTAGAATCAGTGAAAATCTGTTACATCTGTTGCATCCGTGTTCTATTAAGAAGGTAATTGGTAAACGGTTATGGGGAATTGGTTAGTTTTAATTGAATGTCTTTTTGAAAACGTTTACTTTAAAATGGTTTCCTTTTTAGCCCCGATTGAGACGGTAGCCCCGCCTTGGCGGGCTAAAGGCGAAAGCGGGAACATGGTTTACTGAAAAAGCCCGAGCCATTCGCTTCAAAAAATTAACGATTTATGATTAACGATTGTTGAAAAATCCTCACCCCCAACCCCTCTCCATCCGCCAAGGCGAGACAGGAAGGAGAGGGGAGACGAGACGTAGAAATGACTGCTAATTTGTTAGAAATGAATCTGTTTTAATTCATTTTAAGCGAAGCGAATGCAATTATAATCAGTGAAAATCCTTTTAATCTGTGGCATCCGTGTGCCATTTACAAGTGTTTGTTTAGAATTACTCGTATCTCAACGCCTCCACCGGATCCAATTTAGAAGCTTTAATTGCAGGATATAACCCTGAAACCAATGCCACCACAAAACTCGTAATGACTGCCGCAATGATTGCCATCCAAGGGATAACGAACGTGAATTCTAATAAAGATGCGGCGATTGAACCAAAGGTTACGCCTAATATAATTCCTACTAATCCACCTAATTGGCCAATGACAATTGTTTCTGTAAAAAACTGAAAAGCGATTGTTTTTCGTTTGGCACCCAGGGCTTTTCGCACACCAATTTCACGGGTTCTTTCGGTTACGGAGACGAGCATGATGTTCATCAAAGCAATGGAAGAACCAAAAATAGTGATGATTCCAATTACCCAAGCCGAGGCACTTAATACTGAGGTTAGTGAGAGAATTTGATTGATTAATTCGTCACTTCGAATGATTCCGAAGTTGTTTTCTTCCACCGGATTTTGTTTCCGCACTTGTCGCATTGTAATCATGGCCTGATCGATAGCGGCTTCAAGGAGTTCTTTTTTTTCGACCATCACACTCAGATTATAATTGATGTTGGGCTGTGTGAACAACGAGCGAGCGACTTGAATCGGAATCATTACCCGCAAATCCTGACTGTTTCCGAAGGTAGAACCTTCCTCTTTTAAAATACCAATTACTTTAAATTTTGCTCCGCGAATGGAAATGACTTTATCAATTGGGTTGACATCTTTTAATAATCCTTTTTCAAAATCGGAACCTACTACACAAACATAGTTGTTGTTTTCGATATCAAAACCGGTAAAATTTCTTCCGGCAGCTAATTCTAAACCTGAATTCGGTGCAAAATATTCATCTACACCCACAACGGTAATTTCCGGATCGGTTTTTTTATTTTCATATTTTACTTCGGCGGCAGAAGTTGCTACGAAGGAAAGTGATGAATTAGTAAACGGATAGTTGTATTTTTCCTGAAAATCTTTCGCTTCGGGATAGGAAATAATTGGGTTTATTTTTTCGCGTTCGCCTCTTCGGCCATTGCCAATGCGAACTTGTAATTCATATTGTCTGATAGTAAACGTATTGGCTCCCATCGAAGCAAAATTTGATGACAACGTGTTTTCCAAAGCAGAAACCACGGTTAGAATACTCACTAATGCCGTGATTCCAATCGCAATAATGATGATTGTTAATATCGTACGCAAGAGTTGAGTTTTAATTGAACCCAACGCGATTTTTATATTTTCTTTTACTAAACTGGCCATATCTTCATTTGACACGAATTTACATTTTTTGTTACAGGTTTTCTTTAAAATTCTTTTAAAAGTAAGATATTTGCATAGCTTTTCATTTTTGTCATTCTGCAAGATGACGAAGTCGAAATAAGAATCTCCCGCCGAGGCGGGCAAAAATGCAGAGTTTTTCATTTTTGTCATTCTGCAAGATGACGAAGTCGAAATAAGAATCTCCCGCCGAGGCGGGCAAAAATGCAACTTACAACATTAGAATTAATATAACAATGGCTCAAAAACCAAGCATACCCAAAGGAACCAGAGATTTTTCACCGGCAGAGGTGGCGAAACGCAATTACATCAGCTCGATTATGAAACATCATTTTGAGGTTTTTGGATTTCAGCCGATTGAAACGCCTTCGTTTGAAAATTCGGAAACGTTGATGGGAAAATATGGGGAAGAAGGTGATCGATTGATTTTTAAGATATTGGAATCTGGTGAATATTATGAAAAAGCAATTGAAACTATTTCGAATATTGATGAAAAATCAGTTATGTATATTGATTCTTTTTTCACAAGGTTTTTTGAATGTTTTAGAAATGATTGTAGAGATTATGCAAAAGATAATGATATATCTTCTTGGAAAACAGTTCGATTTTTTTTCGAAGAGTTAAGTGTAAAAAATACTTTCCACAGTTCTCGTGAATATCATTATTTACATGAATATGAAAATTTGTTAGTTGAATTTCTTAATGATAATAAAGAATATATTTTGTCACGGGTATTTGATATGGATTATTTTTTTGAAAGTGTAGAAGTATTCCAAAACTTTAATAATAATCAGAAAATAGAAATACAAAGCAGGTTTATTGATTTTATAAAGTTTAGTAAATTATCAAAAATCAAATCAAATAAATTAACCCCTTTAATCTCCGAAAAAGCCCTTCGTTACGACTTAACCGTTCCGTTTGCTCGTTACGTGGTTCAACACCAAAATGAAATTGAGTTTCCGTTTAAGCGATACCAAATTCAACCGGTTTGGAGAGCCGATCGTCCACAAAAAGGGAGATTCAGAGAGTTTTATCAATGTGACGCTGATGTGGTGGGTTCGACTTCATTGTGGCAAGAAGTGGAGTTGGTTCAATTGTATGATGCGGTTTTTACGCAATTAGGGTTAGGCGGAACAACCATCAAAATAAATAACCGAAAAATTTTGTCAGGAATTGCGGAAGTAATTGGTGCGAAAGATAAATTAATTGATTTTACGGTTGCTTTAGACAAATTAGACAAAATAGGCGAGGAAGGTGTGAAAAAAGAAATGCTTGAAAAAGGAATTTCGGAATCCGCCATCGAAAAAGTGCAACCGTTGTTTCAGTTTATCGGAACAGTTTTTGAGAAAATTGAAAAGTTGAATGATTTATTATCCACATCCGAAGAAGGAAAAAAAGGCGTAGAGGAATTAAAATTCATTTGCGAAACCATAGAAAAATTAGGATTACAATCAGCAAAAATTGATTTGGATGTTACGTTAGCCAGAGGATTAAATTACTACACCGGAGCCATTTTTGAAGTTACCGCTCCGCAAGTAGCAATGGGTTCCATTGGTGGTGGTGGTCGTTATGATGATTTGACCGGAATTTTCGGTTTAAAGAATATGAGTGGTGTCGGTATTTCGTTTGGCTTAGACCGCATTTATTTGGTGTTGGAAGAATTAGGTTTATTCCCGGACACGGTGACTGCCACCAGCAAAGCACTTTTTATCAATTACGGAAATGCAGAAAGTTTCTATGCGATGGAAGCCATTTCCAAATTACGCCGTAGCGGAATAAAAGTCGAACTATATCCCGATGCTGCCAAAATCGCTAAACAATTTCAACATGCAGACAAACGCGGAATTCCTTTTGCCGTGATTGCCGGAGAATCGGAAATGAAGGAGAATAGTTTTGGATTGAAAAATTTACAAACCGGAGAACAAGTAAAATTAGATTTTGAAGAGTTGAAGAAGGCGTTGATGTAGATTTTCAAAATTCATATAAAAAACAAACCTCGTTAGAAGTATCTGACGAGGTTTTTATATTTACCCTAACGCTTTAATAAACTCTTTCATTTCTTCCATTGTACCAATTGTAATTCTTGACCATTTTCCTTTTTCTTCATAAATCTTTGTCCCAAGAATATTGTTCTTTTTTAACTGCTCAAAAAAGTCTTTTTCATAATTTTCTAATGAAAAATAAACAAAGTTTGTATGCGACGGAATACAACGTATTTTTAACTTCTCCAATTGTTCAATCGTGTATTTTCTTGCTTCTGCATTAAGCAAAATTGTTTCGGCTACAAATTTATTGTCCTTTAACGATGCTAAAGCTGCTGAAGCAGAAAGTATGCTTACACTTCCACTTGCAGAAAAGTGTAATTGGTTCATTTCCGTTATGGTTTCCGGATGTGCTATTGCATAGCCAATGCGTGCACCTGCTAAACCATATATTTTTGAAAAGGTTCTGACAATAATTAGGTTTTTATTCTCTGTTACAAGATTGGCAAGTGAGGGTTGGTCTGTAAAATCCAGGTAAGCCTCATCAACTAACACTTTTGTTCTTTTTGTGGCTTCATTTATAAAATTTAAAAGAGCTTCACTTGCACAAAGTGTTCCCGTTGGATTATTAGGATTACAGATATAAACCAATCTCGTATCAGCGTCAATGGCATTTAACATTGCTGATAGATCGTGCTTTTTATCAGCGGTTAAAGGAATCGATATTTTTTTAAGACCTGCATTTTCAGCTGTTGCTGTCCAATAATCAAAAGTAGTTTCCGCAATAATTAAATTCCCTGTTTTTTTTGAGCAATACAAAGCAACTAAATTTAAAATTTCCGAAGAACCCGCACCCAATAATATGCTTTGATCAGTTAAAGTATGTTTTTGGGCAATTTTTCCAATTAGTTCGTCCAACAATTCCCAATTATAGCGATTGCTGACAGTGATACTATCACGCATTGCATTTCTCGCCAATACTGATGGACCATAAGGATTTTCGTTTGACCTTAACCGAATTAGGCCTACATTTTTTTCTTCAATGATGTCTTCTTTTGTTGGAATTGCAAAACCCTCAAACGGAATAATACCCAAACCAACAATACCTATACTTGTTTGCTTTAACCAATTTCTTCTATTACTCATTGTGCCATTTTAAAATTTTAATAGTACACAATAGGTAGGCTATTTTTAAATTTGTTACAGTTTTTTGTTTGGATTACAAGTAAGATTGAATTTTGAGGGGTTGAGGGAGGCGTTGCTTAGAATTCAAATGATAAAAATAAACCTCGTTAGAAGTATCTGATGATTTTTTTTGACAAGGCATTGCCTCGATTAGTATTTTTTAGCATCTTTTTTTAAATTTTGATAAATTTAGAACTGTAATATCCTTCATACACTTCTATTTTTATAAAATAAATCCCTGCTTTTAGATTCCCGACATTAATTATTTTATTAGTGTCGGTTTGTTCCAAAATAATCTTGCTTGTCACGTCACTTATAATGATCTTATTTATGGGTAAATTGAATTTACTTTGGATATTCAATATTTCATTAGTAGGATTGGGGTAAATTTTGAAGTTATCATTAAAATTTATTTCGATTATACTCAAAGGAGTGCAGGATATTTGATGCGGAAAATAATTTTGTTGAGTTGTTCCATCACCTAATTCTCCATAATTGTTAGATCCCCATGAAAACAAAAGATCGTTGTCTTTTATAGCATTAGAAAAGTTACCTCCACCTTTACCCCACATCCAATCA
This sequence comes from Flavobacterium azooxidireducens, assembly GCF_023195775.1. Taxonomy (NCBI): domain Bacteria; kingdom Pseudomonadati; phylum Bacteroidota; class Flavobacteriia; order Flavobacteriales; family Flavobacteriaceae; genus Flavobacterium; species Flavobacterium azooxidireducens. Next base: position 3,812,468 of record NZ_CP096205.1, on the reverse strand, counting down.
TTATCAGATCCTATGAGAAGTGGTGTACTTTTATTAATTGTTGTGCCATCACCTAATTGACCAAAATTATTCAAACCCCATGACCAGAGCTGACCATTTGATTTAGTTGCTAAAATATGTCCTCCATTTGCAGTAGCATTTTCCCAATTATTATCTGATCCTACTTGAGCTGGATAATTCGTATGAGTTGTAGTGCCATTACCTAACTGTCCAAAATAGTTGCTTCCCCAAGTCCATAAAGTACCATCCTCTTTGATGGCTACTGTAAACCGGGTGTTACTAAGAGATACTGTTTTCCAATTGGATCCAGTACCAATTTGCGTTGGATATGGCACATTATTAAATGTCCCATTACCAATTTCACCATAATTATTTGAACCCCAACCCCACAAAGTATTATCAGTTTTAATACATATTGTTCCCCCTAATCCTGCTGAAGCTATTTTCCAATTTGTCTGGTTTCCAACCATATTAGGAGTAGAACTGTCTAAATTAGTAGCATATCCCAAAAGTCCACTAAGGTTTTGTCCCCAAGCCCAAAGGCTTCCATCTATTTTGATAGCATTCATTTGAGTAAGCCCCACACTTATTAACCTCCAGTCAGTATCATTTCCGATTTGTATTGGAACATTTTTATCTATTGTTGTTCCATCCCCTAACTGACCATAAAAGTTCCATCCCCAAGTCCATAATGTCCCATCTGATTTTATACCTGCAGATTGATATTCTGAAGCAGAAACAGATTGCCAATTGGTATCTAACCCAATTTGGACAGGAATTGTTCTGTTAGTATTTGTTCCATCACCCAATTGTCCTTTATGGTTAACCCCCCATGCCCAAAGTGTGCCATCACTTTTTATTCCAATAGTATGTCTCCATCCCGAAGCAGTTGAAGTCCAACATTGGGCACTAATCTGAAATGATACAAGAAGAATTAAAATTGTAATTTTTTTATTCATATTTATAGTTTTTATAATTTGATTATTTTTAAAGAAATTTTTTTAGTTATAATTTTTTCTAAAAAGAATTAAAAGCTAAGTTTTACTTTCATTCTTCCAAATATACTAGTTTTTTCATCAAAAATTAATATACACAAATTATTTTCAAAACCCTATAAAAATGAAAAGCCCCTCACGTCGAGGGGCCTTTCGGTGTCAAAAATCAATTATCAAAACCCTATTTAATAATGATTTTTTTGCTAATTGTTCCGGCATTTGTTTGCACACGAACAATGTAGGTGCCAGTACTCACGTTGCTCACCGGTAGCGAAATGTTGGTTTGGGTTTGGTTTTCAACATTCCAAGTGGCAAGGGTCTGACCCAGGATCGTAAAGATGCTCACTGTTTCCACAGTTACATCGGTTAAGTTATTTTTTATCGTTAGTAGATTTTGGGCATTGGTAAAGGCAACCGCAATTTCACTATCCAAGTTATGTTCACCTGTAGATAAGGTTCCGTTGTTGAACGTTAATTCAAAGCGGTCGTGAATTTCTCCTTGCGGTAATTCAATAGTAAAATGTTCGTTTTTAATCGAATGATATAATCCGGTTGTTTTGTCATGAATAAAAATATCTGTTGCTTCATCCACATTTTCGGTTCCATCCAATGTAAACTGAACATTTCCGGCAGCATACGTTTTTATTCCCAACGGATAAACTTTATTAACATCAAAATACGAAGCACCTTGAATAATCAGTTTTACACCATTATTTAAAAAGTACATGTCATTTTGTTGGTTGTCAATGTGAATAGCATCATATCCTAAATCAATATCTTCGGTTGCCAATTCATCCATAAAACCAATCAACAATTGTCTGTGGAAATTATTATACGAATTAAAACCAATTCTGATTTTGATGAATTCATCTTCAGTATATTCGTCTTCTTGGTTGTTATCTGCTCCATATTCAATATCATCATCACTAGTTGTTTGATTTTCACTTGATCTGAAAAGAACACTTGAATTGGTATTGCTTTCTTTGATGAACAAACGTTGACTGTTGTTGAAAACAAAGCTTCCACCTGTTGTATTTCCTCTCACAAAGAAACCTTGCCCAACCGGAATAAATCTTCCGGGGATTCTTGTGCTGGAACCTAATCCGCTAATTCCGGAAGGAGAAACGGGAGCTGTTCCGCCCACTAAATTACGTGTAGCATAACCACCTTGATAACCGGACAAAGTGTGTGTATTGTTGGTTGAAAAATGTTCCCAGATATACAATGTTCCGTTGATTGAACCTAAATTTTGACTAATAAATTCATTTGCATCTAAAGCCGATGGGTATGGATTTCCGGATAAATTTAAATTGTTGGCAGAAACATAACTTGTGATTTCTCCATTGTTTGGTTTACCGATAAAAGTGAAATTTTGTGTAGCAGAAGCAGCACCACTTCCTTTTAAGGTAAAGCCTTGACCCGCTAATAAAGCTCCGTTTTGACCAACAGTTGCCCAATTGGCATAGATTGGCGTTAGGTTTTGGAATTTATAAATCCAATAGCTACTCAACGTAATCGGGTTACTCGTTAACGGATTATTTGTACTGCTCATCCAAGCGATATTTGTTGGATTGTCAGGGTTTGTTCCGTCTTTCATAACTCCGGCAACAGTGTAACCATGGTTTATGGTTGAATTATTGATAGAACTCACCGGAGACGACCAATAGTTATAATTGAATTTATTGCTTTGACCTTGCTGATCGCGTTCCACATTACCAGTACTTGTAGGGGCTAATTCACTATTTACCGTTTGGATAAGTTGTGAACGGTCTTCTAAATCAATTTTCCCATCTAATTTCAGATACCAATCATTTTGAAGTTTAGTATCATTGTTCATGGTAATTTTTACGTTCGGATCAACAATTAATCCAACAGTAGTAATATTCGATGTTTCAGTAATATCGTGTTTTACTTGAATAATGGAATAGTTAGAGTCCATCATATCTAAACCTCGCACTTCATTATCAGGATGATTAACAGCAGCATTAAAATTACCTGCTTGTCTTGTTACAAATGGCATTGGAGCTTGTTGATTCACAATGTTTTTATGATTGTAAATTTTCATTCCGTTTTCGGTATCAAAGCCAGGCGTACTTAAATCATCAATGATATCATCCTTATAAACATCCATTCTGTAATATCGAAGCAAGTTGGCAAACGGTAAATCTTCTATGTTTTTAGGAACAATTGCTCCTCTCACTTGACCATTATTATTTTCAATTTCCTGATACACCATTCTTTGCACTTGTTGAGCTGTTAGATTGGTGTTGAAAATCCTCACTTCATCAATTTTTCCTTTGAAGAAGTTGGTATTTGAATTAGGGTTTTTACCTAGCGTTAATGGCGTAGTGTCTGCATTAATTGAACTATCTGTAGCATGAGTGATGACTTTATTTCCATTAACATATATTTTTAAGTAACCATCACCAAGCGTTGCTGCCACATGATACCATCTGGAGGCAACCAATGCTGTATTGTATGAAATAGTACTTCCGTTTAACACCACTTGCAGTCTTCGGCTACTATTTACTCGAATATAAAATTTGTTTTGACCCACTACTATTCCGGTTGAATTGTAAGGAGCAGTTAGGTTTATCCATGCCATAATAGACGCTTGTGATAATCCACCCAGAACAGCTGAACCTTGAGCATAATCGTTTCTGCCATCAAAATCTAAAAACAATTTTCTGTTTAAGTCTCTTGGAGAACCGAAATTTGAAGTATTAGTATCGAAACTATCAATAATTCCATCTTTATCTAAATCGGCAGAACCATCAATTTTTCCATCATTATTTGTATCTAAATGAGCATACAATCCCGATTGAATATCAAAAACACCATCAGAATTTGAGTCTAATTGAAGATAATCACTCACTCCGTTTGAATCGTTATCTTGAGCATAAGCTCTTCCAACAGTTCCGAACGAAGTTGAATTATCATATAGGTCTAAAATTCCATCGCCATCACTGTCTGCACCGTCTCCGGTTCCATCACCATTAATGTCGCCATCACCGTTAAGTAAACCTGCTTCGTCAACATCAAAAAGCGAATCGTTATCACTGTCTAAATCAAGATAATCGGAAACAGAATCGCCGTCTGTGTCCGGAATGGAATAGTTTCCACCTGAGATTAATGTTTCAATATAATCGTTTAAACCATTTTTGTTATCATCTTTCCATAGTGAAGAATTGGTTAAATCGAAAGTAGATTTTTGATTACTCATGTATTTAAAACCAGCTTCTTCAATATCCGGAATTCCGTCATTATCTGAATCTAAATCTAAATAATCAGGTATGCCGTCTTTATCTGTGTCAACACAGGCTTGGTTGATTGTTATTCTAACATCATCAATAAAATTTCCAATCGATTGACTTCCTGATGCTGTATATCCTGCTTGAAAAGTAAGAATAATTTGTGTTTGTCCTTCCGGGATAGTATATACACCTGAATATGTTCCCCATGCAGTATTTCCGTCTACCATTGTTGCAATAGGAGCTGAAGCTAATGCGGCAGATAATGTGGGGCCAAATTTCACAAAAGCTTGATCTACTCCCGATCTTCCACGGTGTTTAATAGACCAATTGATTGTTCCTCCGGCACCATTTAAACAGAAAGATTGATATAAAATTCCGGGAACATTCGCATTCAATTCGGCAAATTGATTTCCCGAAGCAGCTGTCACACCATTGAAACCGGAACTCCAAATTTCAATAAAGTTTTCGGCACTGGTTTGCCATCCGGGAACACTGTTAGTTGGCAGAATAGAGTAGCTTGAAGCGGCAATAGCAGGGTTTTCAAAATCACCGTTAGTAAAAAAGTCGGTAAAGCAGGATTCACATTCGATGGAATCTAAAATTCCGTCGTTGTCTGAATCCAAATCCGCATTATCTTCGATACCATCACCATCGGTATCTACCATTGCGGTAATTGTTATATTATCGATATAAAAAAATTCACTAGAATCAAGATTTGTAGCTCTAACTCTAATTCTAACGCTCGAATTATTATTTGGGATATTAAAAAAGTAAGGATTATTAGGTTGACCCGGAGCGGAATCGCCTGTTCCAAAAACTAAATTTTGACCGCTTCCACCGTTATTACCATCAATAAGTTGAATGGTGGTTGTATAAGTAGAGCCATTATTATATGAAAAATCAATAAATAAATCTTCATCATCATCCACACCTGTCGCAGCAAATGCAATGGAAACTTGGGCATTGGTGTAATTTGATAATGAAACATTTTCAAAAACAACGTTGCTAGAATTGTTTGAAGAGCCCGAAAATCGTAATGATCTTGTTCCGCTCATTGCAGTTGTAGTTGATACGGTAACATATGAAGAGGATGAAACAGAATAACTGAGATTATCAGAAGTACTTCCTTCAAATCCTTGGTTTTTGAGTAAAACCTGTGAAAAACTTAACATTGTAGAAAACAGGAGGACAAATAGGCATCCTTTTTTTACATTATTAAATTGAGTAGTTTTCATAATTACTAAATTTAGCTATTACTTTTTTTAATTGAATTTTTGACGAACCAAAAGTAATAATGTAATTTTAATTAATCGATGAAATGCATAAATTAATCGATGAAATGCATTAAATGTAAATTAATATATGTAAAAAACTTACAATTTGTTTTTAAATTAATATATGTTATAGAATTGTTTATACCTAATTAATATTGATTATTTTAAAACATAATCTATTGGGTATAATTTATTTTTTAATAAAGTGATTTTAAATAAAGACAAGCGAGTAAGAAATTATCATAGAGGTTTAAAAATAGAAATTTTTAAAAGGTATGAATTGTAAAAACAGATATAATAAATATTAAAAGCATTTAGATGAACTATCTGTAATAGTAATAAAATTGAAGACATAAAAAAACGGATTAAGGTTCTTAATCCGTTTAATTTCAAAGTAATAATCTTGTAGCGAGACCGAGATTTGAACTAGTGTCCGCCTGGGCGGATATGAATCCAACGCTCTAACCAACTGAGCTATCTCGCCATATTTTTAAATTAAAAGAAGTTGTTGGATTTTAAATTTTTAATAAAAATTCTTCCGTTTCCAGTTTTGAACCATTTTTCTCGATTCATAGCCTCAGTTTTAGAATTGTAGACTTCCAAATAGACTACTTTCCACGGTCTAAATTTTATTGTAAATCCTTTAGTAGCTAATTCATTATGGCTTTTAAATCTTTCAATTAATGATGAAGTAAAGCCAACATAGGTTTTATCAAATTTTTCAGAATATAATATGTAAACAATAAATTCCATATAGTAAATATAAAAAAAGTCCCTGAATTTTCAGGGACTTTTGTAGCGAGACCGAGATTTGAACTCGGGACCTTTGGGTTATGAATCCAACGCTCTAACCAACTGAGCTATCTCGCCATTTATATTTTTTTGTTGAACTCGGGTCCGCCTGGGCGGATATGAATCCAACGCTCTAACCAACTGAGCTATCTCGCCAAATTTATATATTACCACTGCGGTAATGCGGGTGCAAATATATAAATAATACTAAACCTTCCAAACATAAAATGATAAAATATTTTTATTTTAAAAAACGCTTTTTTTTTGAAGTAATATTCAATATATTGCCACAAAATACTAAGAATGGATACAAAAGTACGATACGAAATAGAGTTTCCTTTAAACTCATCACCACAGTTGCTTTATCAATATATCTCAACCCCATCAGGTTTGTCTGAGTGGTTTGCTGATAATGTGAATTCTAGAGGTGAATTTTTTACTTTCATTTGGGATGATACGATGGAAAAAGCTCGATTAGCTTCCAAAAAAACAAATGAAAGAATAAAATTTAAATGGTTGGATGATCAAGATAAAGACACCGATTATTTTTTTGAATTGAGAATAATGGAAGATGAAATCACAAAAGACGTTTCTTTAGTGGTGGTTGATTTTGCCCTTGAAGATGAATTAAGCGAATCTAAATTATTATGGGAAAATCAAATATCTGATTTAAAGCACGTTATTGGTTCGGTGTAATTTAATGGAATAAACGTATATTTGCCCTGTAAAATCAGGGCTTTTTTTATGGTTAATCTCAACGGAAATTTAGTAGAACAGGAGTCAGTATTAAGTCAGAACAGAGCTTTTCTCTACGGTGATGCTGTATTTGAAACACTTAAAGTAGTAAACGGAAAAGTTTTGTTTATGGAAGATCATTACTTTCGATTAATGGCTTCTATGCGAATTATTCGAATGCAAATTCCAATGAACTTTACGTTAGAAAATTTAGAACAACTGATTTTGGAATTGGCATCCAAAAATTCGTGTTCAGATTCTTGTCGTGTTCGTTTCACCGTTTTTAGAAATAACGGAGGGTTTTATTTACCAACTGATAGAAATGTATCTTTTTTAATCACATCATCAAGACTGGACAATAAAGCTTATACATTAAAGGAAGAATCGTATGAAGTTGAATTGTATAAAGATTTCTACATTACAAAACAATTACTTTCAACAATCAAATCTACCAATAGATTAATCAACACAGTAGGAAGTATTTTTGCTGATGAAAATGGTTATCAAAATTGTCTTTTACTCAATGAAGAAAAAAATGTAGTAGAAGCTTTGAATGGTAATTTTTTTATGATTGCCGGAAACCGATTGATTACTCCACCACTTTCTGAAGGATGCTTGAACGGAATCATGCGAAAACAAGTTTTAGCTTTAGCAAAAAAAGTAGAAGGATTAGAAGTTTCAGAAGAACAAATTTCTCCTTTTGATTTGCAAAAAGCAGACGAGCTTTTTATTACCAATATGATTCAAGGAATTCAACCCATCACAAAATACCGCAAAAAAGAATTTGCAATAAACTGGTCCAAAATTTTATTGGAAAAAGTAAATCAGTTAGCAGAAATCAATTAATTCAACATCGGATTTTCCGGTGCGTTTGACCAAATTAGGTATTCTCCACCTAATTCCATGATTTTTTCTTTCCAAAAATTGGAAGATGACTTTTGAAGAATGTTTTGTTTGTAACTGTTTTCAATTAAAATCCATGAATTAGAATTCATTTCAGTTTCCAATTGATTGGCATCCCAACCGGTGTATCCTAAGAAAAAGCGAATATTATCTTTGTTGATTTCTCCACTATTAATCAAATCACGGGTTTTTTCAAAATCACCGCCCCAATAAATTCCGTTCGAAATTTCAATGCTATCTGGAATTAAATCAGGAATGCTATGAATAAAATATAAATTATCTTGTTCAACCGGACCTCCGTTGTATATTGTAAAAGACGATTCAATTTCAGGAACCAAATCCATTAAAGTGTATTCTAACGGTTTGTTAAGAATAAATCCAACCGAACCTTCATCGTTGTGATCAGCCAATAAAATAACAGACCTATTAAATGATAAATCACCTAAAATAGATGGTTCTGCAATGAGTAAATGACCTTTTTTGAGTTTTTCTGAAATCATATCCTTGCAATTTTTAGTTAAATTTAACAAATTTATTTTTAATTATCCAAATATTTCAAGAAAAACTATAAAAAAAAGTCTCCCAAAATGGAAGACTTTTCTTTATATCAAATCAATTAGACTAGTTTACAGTACCTTCTAATTCAGCACCAGCTTTGAATTTAACAACATTCTTAGCAGCAATTTTGATAGTTTTTCCTGTTTGTGGGTTTCTACCATCTCTTGCAGCTCTTTTAGAAACTGACCATGATCCGAAACCTACTAAAGAAACTCTTCCACCTTTTTTCAAAGTAGCACCTACGTTTCCTAAAAATGATTCTAAAGCTAATTTAGCAGCTGCTTTAGTGATACCTGCGTCTGCAGCAATAGCATCGATTAATTCTGATTTGTTCATAATAATAGTTATTAATTGTTGGTTAAACATAAAGTTAATTAAAACAAATTTAATAGGATTTCCTTACTATACAAGTGTTTTCGTGAGTTTTCGTCGCATTTGTTGATAACTTGGGCTGTATTGTTGATAAAGCTATGTTATTCGTCGGTATTTTACCCTTTTTTGAGTGTTTTCAGTACCTAAAGAGCCATTGCAGTGGAAGAAAATTTCATTCCATTAAGCAATTCCTGAACAGTCATTTTCTTTTTTCCGGGGAATTGAATAGATAAAATGTGAATAAAACCATCCGATACAGCGATTTTCATTTCTTTTTTGGTAGAAACAATAGTTCCTATTGCAAGAGAATGATTTTCTTTTTCAAAAGAAGCTTCATAGATTTTTACGTTCCATTCTTGTTCTCCGTCTTGTATTAAGTTCCAAGCTACCGGATACGGACTCAAACCTCGAATTAGATTAAAAATTTCTTCTCCGGATTTTGTCCAGTCAATTTTACAATTGTCTCGGTTGAGTTTATAAGCTGTTTTTATTTCGGGTGAATCGGTTTGTAAAGTTGTTTGCACCGTTCCGTTTTCAATAGCTTTCAATGTTTCAATAACAGTTGTACTACCTAAAATCATTAATCTATCGTGTAATTGACCCACATTTTCAGTTGGTTCAATTGGCGTTTCGGCTGAATGGATAATGGCTCCGGTATCAATTTTATCATCAATAAAAAAAGTGGTTACTCCGGTTTTGGTTTCACCATTAATAATTGCCCAATTAATAGGAGCAGCTCCTCTGTAATTTGGTAGGAGGGAAGCATGTAAATTGAAAGTTCCAAATTTTGGCATTTTCCAAACTACTTCCGGCAACATTCTAAAAGCAACAACCACTTGACAATTGGCATCAAGACTTTTTAATTCGCTTAAAAAAGCTTCGTCTTTTAAATTGGTTGGTTGTAGAATTTTTACTCCTTTTTCCAAAGCATAGTCTTTTACGGCAGAAGTGTTTATTTTCTGACCTCTTCCGGCGGGTTTATCGGGAGCAGTGATTACGCCAACAACATTATAATTGTTAGATAAGATTGTGTCTAAAATTCCAACCGCAAAATCGGGTGTTCCCATAAAAACGATGCGTAATTTTTCCATGCTATGCTTTTGTGTATTTATTATTGGGAAGAATAATTATTTTTTCTTCATCCAACAGTTCTTGTAATGCAAAGATAAGTTCCTGCTCTTTACAATCAATTAATTTTTCCAGTTCACGAGAAGAATATGGTTTTTCGGAAATCTTATTCAGAATCAATTGACTAAGCTGATTTGAATTTTTGTTTTTTTCTTTTTTGGAAATGCAATAGGAGCAAATTCCGCAATTGGTTGTATTTTTTTCGCCAAAATATTCTAATATAAAACGACTTTTGCAAATTTCATTATTAGTAATGTAATGAAAAACCTCTTCGATTTGTTCCTTTTTTAAATCGTTTTGCTTTTCTAAATATTTTGAAACTCGATTAATTGTGCGTTCGTCTTCTCTAACTTCATTAAAAGTAATTATCGCATCATTATTTTTGGCAATATAATCAACAATACCTTTTTCTTTTAGACGATTTAAAACTTGCTCAACCTGATCTTCGGAACTATTGCTTTTTCGTGCAATAAGTGAAAGATTTACAGCTGTTTGGTATTCATAAATGCCTGGATACGTTCGTAAAAAAGCTAAAATGATTTCCTCTTCAGAAGGATTTAAGCTGATGTATCGAATCACTTCTTTGCTTTCAATAATGAATTGTAAATTAATTTTTTCTGAATATTCCTGCGTAAAACTGATGATTCCTTGTCGGTCTAAAAATTGCAAACCCGAATACGTTTTTATGATGGGAAAATTATATTGTGAACAAAAATGATTCAAATTAAACGGAAATTCTTCATTAATTCCTTCACCATAAGCAATTTGAAAATAATTACACAATTTAATATAAACTGTTTTCAGAAATTCTTTATCGGGCAAACCAGAAATGAATTGTCCTCTTGCTGAAATTACATCGCCAGGGCCAACCAATAACACTGCATACGATTTTTGTCCATTTCTACCGGCACGACCGGCTTCTTGATAATAGTTTTCAATGTTTTCCGGCAGTTGAATATGAATGACAGTTCGAACATTGGCTTTGTCAATTCCCATTCCAAACGCATTGGTTGCTACCATGACTTGCACTTTTTCAGACATCCACAAATCCATGTTTTTTGTCTTTTCTTTCATCGGCAAACCACCGTGATAAAAAGCGGCTTTAAAACCCATTTGCTGCAATTGATTCGATACATCAAAACAAGATTTTCGGTTTCGCACATATATAATGGATGATTCCGGATTTTTGTTCAGAATTTGTTCAATCTTATATAATTTATCTTCCGTTTCAATAACCATGTAGGCAATATTCTCTCGTGCAAATGATTTTTGAAAAACAGCCGGATTTTCTAATTTTAATTGCTCAATGATGTCTTTTTTTACTCTTTCGGTAGCCGAAGCCGTTGAAGCCAAAAAAGGAACTGCCGGAAAGAAACTTTTTAATTGTCCGATTTTTAAGTAAGACGGACGAAAATCGTGACCCCATTGCGAAACACAATGAGCTTCATCAATAGCTATTAAATTTAGTGGAAGGTTTTTTATTTTTTCTAAAACCCAATCTTGTTCTAATCGTTCGGGTGAGAGGTATAAAAATTTGTAGTTTCCGTATAAACAATTATCTAACAATGTGATAGTTTCGTCGGTAGAAATTCCTCCCGTTAAGGCCAGTGCTTTTATATCTCTTTTGGAAAGGTTTTCTACTTGATCTTTCATCAATGCAATCAAGGGAGAAATTACCAGACATATTCCGTCTTTCATTAAAGCCGGAACTTGAAAACAGATTGATTTTCCTCCGCCGGTGGGCATTAAACCAAATGAATCAGATCCGGATAGAACGGCGTTTATAATTTCTTTTTGAGGTGTTCGAAATTCATCAAATCCCCAATATTTTTTTAAAATATCTTCGGCTTTTATCATTTTTTATCGCGATATGGCATCTAAGATAAAAAGAATTCTGTTATCTTGGTGATCCATTGGAACTTCTATGAGTTCATAGCCATATTTTTCGTAGGTTTCTTTTAAATGATTGTAGATGAGTTTAGCCTGTTCAAAGTTTTCATAACGTTCTTCATCCGATTGATAAATTTCTTGCCAAGGTGGTAAAAGAAAGACTTTTGTGTATTTATTTGTACGACATTCTTCATCAAAAAAAGAAGGATAACTATCTCCGATATAATGCATATAAGCTAAAATATCAGGAATACCACGATCTAAAAAAATTAAGTTTTCTGAATGTTCTTTTGCTTGAATGTATTGTTTTTTTCTTCCTTCCAATAACAATTCGCTAAACAATAATGGTTTTTCCAAAAATAATTGCTCAATTCCCTGTTTTCGGGCATCGTTAATAATTTCTCTGGAAATTTCAGGAAAACAAGTGTAGCTTTTTTCAATTAAACCGTTAATAATTGTTGTTTTTCCTGTTCCGGGACCACCGGTAATAACTATAATTTCTTTATTCACTTGTATTCAATAAGTCGGTAAATTTAGAAAAATAGTAAGCTTAAAAACAAACTTTTGAGTATTTTTCAATCTTTTGATGCTATTTTGTTCAGAAAAATTATCGGCTATTTTTTAATTTCATAGTAATGAAGGTTTTATTCACGTTCAAATATCATTAAAATTCAATTTCAATTTTCTAAAATCTAAAATCAATACTGTATATTTGCCTATAATAAAAATGTTATGGATAAGAATACGGAAGAATTTTATGAAAGACTGAAAGAAGAATTACGAACTACTTCAAATTGGCCTTCCATTTACCTTTATAAATTTATTGTTCCAACCGACACTTCAAAAATAAAAGCGGTGGAAGAAGCGTTTAACAACATGGGTGCAGTGATTAACACCGTACAATCAAAAACCGGTAAATTTACAAGTGTTTCAGTTAATGTAAACATGGAAAGTCCGGAACATGTAGTGGCAAAATACCAAGAAGTTTCTACTGTAGAAGGTATAATTTCGCTCTAAAAAAGACAAAAATGACTCACAATGAAAAGGCACATGATATTGTGCATGTTTTAGAATATAATGCCGAGCGTCCTCATTTGATGATTCCTGAGTACGGCCGTCATTTGCAAAAATTGATTGATCAAGCTACTATTATTGAAGATAGGGAAGAGCGTAACAAAGCCGCTCGATATATCATCAAAGTTATGGGAAGTTTGAATCCACACTTGCGTGATGTGCTTGATTTTCAGCATAAATTATGGGATCAACTCTTCATCATGTCTAATTTTAAATTAGAGGTTGATAGTCCGTATCCAATTCCAACCCGTGAAGTTATCAACCTGAAACCGGAGCGATTGGGTTATCCTCAAAAATTTCCGAAGTATCGATTCTACGGAAATAACATCAAATATATGATTGATGTGGCAAACAGTTGGGAAGATAGCGAGTTGAAATCGGCTCTCATCAAAGTGATTGCCAACCACATGAAAAAATCCTATCTAAGTTGGAATAAAGATACCGTTGATGATAAGGCAATTTTTGATCATTTATTAGAACTTTCCGGCGGAAGAATTGATTTGCATCAAAGTTCAGAAGAGTTATTGAATACATCCGATTTGATGCGAACCAATAAAAAGGTTTCCAATAAAAATATGCCGCTTATTCAAAAAAATCCTTTGATTAAGAAAAATAATAAAAACATAAAGGCAAAACCGTATAAAAATAACAATCAGAAATAATCGCTAGAAACGAATATGGGAACATTCAAAATAGAAGGCGGTCATCGTCTTAAAGGAGAAATTCATCCGCAAGGAGCAAAAAACGAAGCATTACAAATTTTATGTACGGTATTGCTAACCTCTGAAAAGGTTACGATTAATAACATTCCGGATATTTTGGATGTCAATAAATTAATTACACTTTTAGGAAACTTAGGTGTAAAAATGCAAAAAAACGGACCGGGTTCCATTACGTTTCAAGCAGATGAAGTAAATGTAGGTTATCTCGAAACCGAAGCATTTAAAAAAGAAGGAGGTTCGTTACGTGGTTCTATCATGATTGTTGGTCCACTTTTGGCTCGTTTCGGAAAAGGTTATATTCCTAAACCAGGCGGCGATAAAATTGGAAGAAGACGATTAGATACACACTTTGAAGGATTCATCAATTTAGGAGCAAAATTCCGTTACAACAGAGAAGACCATTTTTATGGTGTGGAAATCGAAGGTCGTTTAAAAGGAGCTTATATGCTTTTGGATGAAGCTTCCGTTACAGGAACAGCTAATATTGTAATGGCTTCTGTTTTGGCGGAAGGAACAACAACAATTTATAATGCTGCTTGTGAACCTTATTTGCAGCAATTGTGTGGTATGCTAAATTCGATGGGAGCAAAGATAACCGGTGTTGGTTCAAATTTATTAAACATCGAAGGTGTTGAAAGTTTAGGCGGATGCACGCACAGAATTCTTCCTGATATGATTGAAATTGGAAGTTGGATTGGTTTAGCTGCGATGACCAGAAGCGAAATCACCATCAAAAATGTGAGTTGGGATAATTTAGGTGTCATTCCATCTGTTTTTAGAAAATTAGGAATCACGATCGAACGTCGTGGTGATGATATTTATATTCCTGAACATAAAGATGGTTATGAAATTAAAAAAGATATCGATGGTTCTATTCTAACCGTTGCTGATGCTCCATGGCCAGGATTTACGCCTGATTTATTGAGTATTGTTCTTGTGGTTGCTACGCAAGCAAAAGGCGAAGTATTGATTCACCAAAAAATGTTTGAAAGCCGTTTATTCTTTGTAGATAAATTAATTGACATGGGTGCAAAAATCATTCTTTGTGATCCGCACCGTGCCATTGTAATCGGACATAATTTTCAATCGCAACTAAAAGCTACAACGATGTCTTCACCGGATATTCGTGCCGGAATTTCGTTGTTAATTGCCGCTTTATCCGCAAAAGGAACAAGTACAATTCAAAACATAGAACAAATTGATAGAGGTTACGAGCGAATTGACGAACGATTAAGAGCTATTGGTGCAAGCGTTGTTAGAGTGTAATTTAATTTTAAATAATATAAAAAGAGCGATGAAAATAAAAGTCATCGCTCTTTTTTTTATATTTCCTTAAACCTATTTTCCGTTTTTTTCAATATAATAATCCCAAGTAACCTTGGCAATATCAGCAATAATTTCTTCTCCTTTACTAAATTCTTCGGTAGTGTTGTGCACAAAAACAGCAATGTAAATTTTTTGTTTATTTGGTAGTTCGATAATTCCGATGTTATTGATTGCACCTGTGATTCCTTGTTCATTTGTAAACGATGTTCCGGCACGTTGAGCAATTTTTACATTCGGTAGTTTTCCTTTTAGTCGTTTTAAGCCGTTTTCGCTGTTTACCATTGATTGATAAAGCCATTCTGTATTTGCTTTATTTACTATTTTTTCTTCTGAAAAATTTTTCAAAAGTTGTGCAAATGCAGTTGGAGTTGTTTTGTTTACAAACTGCGATTCCCAATTTTTGTGCATATCTTCTTCATTGTTTTTAATGATGAATCGATTGTCATTCACTGTTTTTTCAACACTTTTTGTTCCATCAATTAAACGGAGTAAAATGTCGGTTATGTTGTTATCGCTGTAAATCACCATCCAATTCAATGCTTCTTCCAAAGAAATAGTTATGTTTCCTTCGGGAAATTTTTCTCTAAATGGACTCCACGTATTTTGTAGCAATTCTTCTTTTTTGATGAAGATTTCTTGGCTCATCTTTAATTCACCTTTTTCAATTTTAGATAAAATAGCCAAAGCAATTGGAAATTTTACGGTACTCAACATAGGATAGTGTTTATCTCCGTTAATTTCAACTATTTCTTCATTTTCAGAATGAATTATAGAAATGCCAATATCAGCTTTTTTTGTTGAAATGATTTTCTCAATTTCGCTTTTTAAGTTTGTATTAGGTTCATTTTTTACTTCGGTTTCGGGTTTGTTTTCTTTGCAAGAACTAACAAATAAAGTGGTAATAAATATGTAAATCAGTAGTTGTTTAGTCATTTAGATAAAGTTTAATTGTTTAAATAATCCAATATTTTAGAATTAATATACTTCCGTTCTTCTTCAGTTGCATCACTATCCATATTGCTGTGGTTTATGTTGGTGAATTGAATTGTGATGTCAAATTTCTCAATTTCTTCATTAGTAGGCAAAACGCCATCGTCTGCAGGATAATCATTAGATCGAAGTGTAAAAACTTTTGGCTTTGCAGTTCTAGGAAGTTTCATTCTACGGTTATCCATCGAAATGATTTTTGCTACAAGTTCTGGATACAAATGAGCAAACAAAACCGACATATCGCCACCGTTAGAATGACCAATTAAATTTAGTTTATTATAATCAAGTGATGGATATTTTTTTTTCATTTGATTCAACGCAAAATAGATATTTTCAGCACCTCGTTCCCAATTAGGTTTTCGGGTTTCTTGCAGTTTTCCGGTCATAGCCAAAAGTTCATCGGTAGGCAATTCGTGTTGAATACTCACTACAAAATAGCCTTTTGAAGCTAGAAATTCAGTTAAATAGGCATACTTTAAATAGTCACCACCTTGATTTTCTCCATAACCATGACTAAATATTATTGGAATATGATTTGATTGTTTTATTTCTTTAGGTTGATAAATTGCAATTGGAATAGCTCTGTTTCTGTTTTTTATCAATCCATGTAACGGTATCAACTTTGTATTTCGAATTTAGATTTGGTTTTGATGAATTTTTGGGGTTGTAAACACATTGAATTAATAGAATGCTCAAAACAATAAGTAGAAGATTTTTCATTTTTGTG
The DNA here is from genome assembly GCF_023195775.1 of Flavobacterium azooxidireducens. Lineage (NCBI taxonomy): Bacteria > Pseudomonadati > Bacteroidota > Flavobacteriia > Flavobacteriales > Flavobacteriaceae > Flavobacterium > Flavobacterium azooxidireducens. Next base: position 3,795,728 of record NZ_CP096205.1, on the reverse strand, counting down.
ATATGGCTTTTATTTTTTCAAATATAGAAAATATTTAAATTCAATATAGCTAGTCTTGACTATACTGATAACTATTCAAAACTTTTTTTAAATAGTCAAAAAAATGATTCATCGAAATTCTATAAAACATCCTCATAATTGTGTAACAATCTTTAACAACCTCCAGTTTACCTTTACACCATAATCATTAAAATAAACAAATTATGAAAAATCGAAGTCTATTATTCGCCTTTGCGTTAACAATCGGATTATTTGCCACATCATGTAGTGATGACGATAACGAAGGTGAAACAATTGTCCCTCTAGCGGGAAAATGGAATTTAATGCAAGTGGGAACAGTAGTTGCTGGACAAGAAGTTTTAATTGATGCTCCTCAAAATGAAGAAGGATGTGCCGAAGATTACATGGAACTTAAAGTTAGTGATGAAGTTATTCTAGGAGATTATGATTCTACAGATGCTCCATGTGAATTAACTACCACTACAGGAGTTTACGTGCGATCGCACAATAACTTAACTACTGTTTTTGGCGATGTATCTAGAACGCAAGATATTATGAATCTTACAGTTACACAATTAAAGTTAAGAGATGCTAGTGGTGCGATTGAAGTATATGAAAGAGACTAATTCTCAAAATTAAAAGTAAATCCTTCACGTTAAAGGGTTGAATGTAGAAACGGAAACACTTTGAGTAGTTGTTTCCGTTTTTTTGTTTTATTTTTTATTTACATAATATCCTGTTTCTCCATTTTCAATATTTTTTATAATAAGTTTATAGCCAAAGCAGAAAACAATTTTTGCTTCTCCATTATTTCCTTTAATGATTTTATCATTAATTTCAATATTATTGTGATTTAACCAATCCCCAATATAAGTTCCATCAGCATATTTCCAATCTTGGTTTTGGATGTAATGGGTGGAGTTAAAACACAGAAGTGTGATCACAACTATTCCTAGTAGGATGAGCAGAATTATTGGGAACTTTTTTTTCATTTTTGAATTGAGTAGGGAAAACTTCCAAAAATTACTTATTAGTCTAAATATTTTAGAAAGATTTTCATTTAGGTTTTAGTTTTTCTAGTATTTCTTTCAATAACCAAATATTCTTCTCCAAAATGATTTTTTTATAATAACAACTTCTCCAAGTAGCATATTGTCAGAAGTTAGTTCAACTTCAATTTTTTCATGATTCTTTTTAATTTCAACTTCCTTAGTTTCCATGCCAATGTGGCTAAAAATCAAAATCAATTCTTGTGAAATTTCATTTTTTGGAATGATGAATGAAAAATGACCTTCAAAATCAGTATTTGTCTCTAGTTTTGTTCCTTTTATTTTTATTAAAACACCAGGTAAAGGAAATTTATCCTCTTTTACAGTTCCTTTTAAAATGATAGTATCATTTTGAATTGTAGGATTTTGATATGGAATTGTAGTTTCTAGTTGTATTAGTGATGAATTTGTTTTCGCATTCAAATTTGTAAATCCTAGTATCGAAGCTATCGAAAGTGCAATTCCATATTTTTTTATATTGACAGTATAATTTGGATAAGTTTTTTTTATCCTACCACAAATTTTTTCTTCAGATTTCAATAAATTTTTAATTTCAACTTTGTTCAAGGTATTTAAATCATGTACTTTTTTGTTGCAAAGTTCACAGAATTTTCCTTTTTCAACAGCTGTCATTGTTAACCAATTTTCAGAACAAGGTTTAGGAATGTGAAAATTTTGCGACATAAAAATAGATTTAACTCAAAAGTACAAAAAAAAACCATCCAGAAATCAACCTCACTAAGCCAAACTTAATGAACCTTTCCCGAAGCTTCGGGACTAAATGGTTTTTCTCGCAAAGACGCAAAGTCGCAAAACAAAACCTTTGCGTCTCTGCGTCTCTGCGAGAAAATTAAAATACCTTACGAGAAACCCTAATTCCCCGCTCCCCAATCAATCTTCCTAGAAAAATACATCACAGCAGCCAAAATCAGGAACAATCCGATACTACCCACCAACAATGCATAATCTTCCATTTGAATAATCACAAAAATAAATGTGTATAAAAATGTGAGCGAAATCCCAATAAAAGCCGGAAACTTTTTATTCTTTAAAATTGAAATTGAATAAAGCGAAATCAGCACAATTACCGAAGCTCCTGCAACCACATAAGCCAACGTGAAACTACTGTGTTCTGTAATCGAAATAAGCAACGTATAAAACATAATCAACGCCAAACCAATCATCGAATATTGAAAAATATGAATATTGATTTTACTAATGCTTTGGATGAGAAAAAAGATTAAAAACGTTAATCCAATTACCAAAAATCCATACTTCGAAGCTCGTTCGTTTTGTTGATATTCATCCACAGTCGTAATAAAATCGACACCAAAAGCATGCGGTCTCACATTTGGTAAAGTTTCAAATGATTGCTGCGGGAAAGGTCGGTTGAGGTGCAACACTTCCCATTCGGCTTCAAAACCTTTTGACGTGATTTTTTTGTTTTTGTCATTAGGTAAAAAATTCCCGGAGAAACTCGGCGACGGCCAATTGGAACTCATTTTTGCCGAAGTCGTTTTCCCAATCGGAGCAAAATGAATCATCTTACTACCGTTATAATTGATGTTGAAAGTAAAGTTTTGTTTTCTATTTTGTTGAAGCGATTGCAAATTCACTAAACCGGTTTCTAATGTTGACATCGAATCATTCTGCTTGTTTTGCGTTGGTTCAAATCGATAAACCGAATCACCTAACTTTAAATTCACCTGACTTTTGATGCTTTTTAAATTCGTTGTCCGAATCAAAATCGTGGCTTTGTCCCACATAATATTTTCATCCGCAATCGAATTGATTTTGAAGTTCGGAAAAACATAACTTCCTGAAAAATCCATTTGAGCATTAAACACATTCGACTTATACAAACTGCGTTGTAATGGTTTAACCATTGTGACATCTGTGGTGTTTTTTAGTTCTTCCGGAAAGAAATAGGCTAAACGAATTTCAGTGGAAATGGTTTTCACATGCTGATTGGTTTTGGCTTCGTATTGAAGGCTTTCGGTATGTACTTTGTACGGAATTTTCAAAATCGGACCATAAAAATAAATGTCTTCGCCCCATTTTTCGGAAGTTTCGGAAACGACTTCTTTTTGACGAATGGATCGTTCTTCAATAAGACTTTTCACAAATTGAAGCGGAATCAATAAAATGAGCGTTAAAAAGCCAACCATGATGATTTTAGCGGTGTTGGACTGAAAGAAATTGGTTTGTTTTTCCATGATTTTTGATTTTTAGATTGTTGGATTAATAGATTATTAGATTGTTAGATTATTAGAAATGAAATAGATTAATGCGATTAATAGTTATATAAAAATACCCAGCGGCAATAGGAAGATTAGCCAATACGATGAGGATTTTAATGGCAAAATATTCCCGATGATTTCGGAAGAAGATAAAGTGATGGATTAGGTTGAGCAATACAAGACTATTGATTAATAAAGCGGTCATTACATAGTAAATTCCAATAATAATTATGAAATCTACAGTTGGAAATAGTTGATGTGTTAAAAATAAAACCGTACCAATAGCAAATGAAAAAATAGCAATTTGAGTTGATAATTGACCGTTTACCGCAGCATACGTTTTTTTAGTCATGATGTATATTTTTAGAAATTAAAGCAGAAGAAACGGAGTATAAAACCAGTAAGAAAGTACCAAAGCCAAGTGTAAAATTTTGAACATCTCTCATAAACAGACAGTCAACACAGGATGAAAACAAATCAATTGGATTTGAGAGTAAATCCCAACTGTTGAAACGTAAAAACCGTCCGAGGTAAATACCAAAAGCAGTTAAATAAAGAATGCAAAACAGCATTATCTTACTTTGAGTTTTGGAATAATGGAGTTGAATTATTTTTTCGATGGTTCGGATGGAGAATAATCCCAAAGCAAATCCGGTAATCGAAAATGAGGAAACCAACACCAAATCGAACCAAAAAGGTACGTCCGGAAATTTGTTGAGGTGTACAAAATCGGTCAATAAATAAAAGGAATTAGGTAAAAAAAGCAACCAAACCAAAAGCGTTCCGATTCTTAGAAATCTCCTTTCTTGGAAAGTGACTGAAGTGAAAAGAAAGAATGAAATTAAGTAAGGGATGAAAGCAAGGAATAAATTCCAAATTAGAAAGAAAAAGAAAACACTTTGTGTCACTTTGGCTCTAATTAATAGTAGCAATAGACTGAAAAGAGTTAACGTAGCAAATACAATCACCTCATTTTTTCTGATAGTTTGATAATAGGTAAGTTTTTTCATTTATAAAGTACTTTGTTTTTCAAAGTTAAAATATAAAAAAATAGATTAATTTTTTTTGATTAATTTTTCAAGTGCTTCAATGTGTTCTTGAAAGGCTTTTTTTCCAAGTTTTGTGGCTTTGTAGCTAGTGTTGGGTTTTTTACCTATGAATTGCTTTTCAATGGCGATGTATTCTTCAGATTCTAAGGCTTTGGCATGCGAGGCAAGATTGCCATCGGTGACACCCAACAATTCTTTCAGCGTAGTAAAATCGGCACTTTCATTCACCATCAAAATCGACATAATACCCAGTCGGATACGATGGTCAAAGGCTTTGTTTATATTTTGGATGATGTTTTTCATTTTGCAAAGGAAAGGAATTACTATTTTTTATTGGAACACAGATGAATAAAATTTGAAAAATTATTATATTGAAAAGAATCTAATTATCTAAAAATCGGATAATCAAACAATCAAAAAATCTATCCTCTTTCGTATTTGAAATACATAATACTACCATATAGTATATGACAAACACCAAAACCTAATGCCCAAAATAGTAATCCGTAGCCCAAAAACCAAGTCGAAAGTAAACCTAAAATAATAAAAGTTAGTCCCAAATAACGAACGCCTCCCAACGTATATTTACTCGCATTCACACAGGCTAATCCGTAAAAGATTAAGGTAAGCGGTGCAACTAAACCTAACATTTCTTTTTCGATCAAAAAAATAATAAAGAAACCTCCGGTAGCTAATGGAATTAAAAAATTGATTACTAATCGTCTTGCAGTACTATTCCAAATAGTTTCGTTATTCGATTTTGCTTTTTGAATACTTAATAAGATTCCGGTAAGCAAAGAAAGAAAAGCGACAGATGCAGCAATCACTAGTAATCGGATAACAGCTTCTTCTGAAATTACTAAATTCTTATAGGCTCCCATTGTAGAAGTATCAAAGTAAATCGTTTTATAAGCTAAGTATGCTCCAATTAATGCATAGGTTCCGGCTAATATTCCTGATAGTCCGCTCAGCGATAAAAAGCGTGATGAACGGTTCATCAAATTTTTGATTTCAGAAAGGTCGTTGAGGTATTTCTCGTTTTCCATTTTTAAAGTACTTTGAGATGCAAAGTAAGTAAAACTTTTTTTGCTGTGCAATTTTTTTTTACTTTTATTCAAAATTTAAAAAAATGTTGAAAAAAATTCTAGGAATTCTTTTGTTTTTAATTGGGATAATTCTTTTGCTTTCAATACTTTCTTCAGTATTAAAAATGATTTTAATCGAGGAAAAAGATATAATTGGTCAAGATGAATCCTATGTAATTAGCTATTATTCTGGAAAAATTACACTTATTCTTTTATTTTGTTTTATAAATTTTCTTTGTTTTAAATATGGTTATCGTTTGATGCGAGGAAATAAAAAAACACCAGAAAATGAAGGTATTGAAACCATTGGTAAAAATTAATTTTGATGAAACCAGCAGAAGAATATATTTTAAATCAACCCGAATTATACAAAGAGATACTTCTGAATTTGCAAGTAATAATTGAAAAGGAATTACCAGAAGCTATACTTTTATTCAAATGGAAAATTCCATATTACTACGTAAACGGAAAACCATTTTGTTTTTTAAATGCAAGTCACAAAGGAAAATATGTTGATTTAGCTTTTAATAAAGGCTATCAACTTCAACAACATAAGGAACTGTTGGTGGGTGAAAAACGAAATACGTTTAAATCTTTACGTTATTTTTCACTTGAAGAAATTGATAATGATGTTTTAATTGATTTGATAAACGAACAAAGGCTGCATTATATAAAACAGCCTTTGTAATTCAATGACAGTAAACTGAAAATTAGCTACTCATTTTAATTTTTTTACTACTAATTAGCTTCAATAGTATACTGAAATTTATTTCCGACAGAATAATTTTTAATTGTAACACTTAATACTCTGTTTTTAGCTTTTTCAATTATGAATTTTTTTGTTTCCGGATCATCAGAATTATTAAATGTATAATTGTCATCAGTACGAGTATTTCCTTGTCTTCCTTCACTACAAACAGAAATTCCGGTTTTAGCTTTTCCGTCAATTTTTTTAATAGTAATTGTTACCGTTTCTTTGTTACTTGGTGGTAAAGTAAAAACTCTAGTTGTTTGTCCGAGCACAGTTCCGTTGGCTTTTTCACCAAAGTTTAAACTTCTTGGTCCAATAGTAGCCCAACTGTTTCCGGCAACCATTTGATTCCAATTTGTGATTGATTTTGCAGCAAATGAAACAAATTGACTTCCAGGAACATCTCCAGGAAGTTTGTCCGAAACTTTGTCCCAAGATTGCCACATTTTTGATACAATTTCAGCAGCACTGTTGCAACCGGGTGCTTGAGCAAATGATACATTTCCACATAACAAAATTGCTGTGGCGAATACGAGAGTTTTAAATGCGTTTTTCATAATAAAATGATTTAATGGTTATTAATGAATCAAATTTATGGTTCTTTAAATGTTTGTAAATCATTCTTTTGGGTGATTTTGATCTTTTTTGTAGTCTTTAACTCCTGAAATTTTTAGTTAGAATTTTAATAAATATTTATCCAACTTTCAAGTTGCCTAATAGAATTTAGATGAAGTGTAATTTTATGATTTGAATAATCTTAAATAGAGTAGGGTTACAATCACAAATTAATCAGCAAGCTTTAATCATCAAAACGTTTAACACTTTGATTTTTATTGTTTAAAAAGTTACAATATTTTTTATAATCCTAAATAGATAAACATATTTGCACTAAGTCTTGGTAAATTTGATGTTGTAAGAACTTGTTGTGTAACACCACCATTTATTGAAGTTGTTAGTAAAGAATGAAAATGGTCACTAACGGTATTTGTTGCTGTTGATGGAATATCAATGGTATGCGTGTGGTCTCCACCCGAATTAATAGAAAGTGCTCTTGGGTTTCCGTTAAAACCAGCGTTAACTCGGCCATTATATCCGGCTAATCCAGGTGCAGTAGTCACTGAGGAAGCACCACCGCCATCTGAAAACGTAGCTCTAACTAAGCCATAATAATCATCTGTTGCGTTACGATTAGCGTTGTGGGTATGTGTATGACTACCATTACTACTAGTTGAAACTGGAGCTGGATCAACAGTATGTGAATGACCTCCGCCGAAATTTGTAAATCCAGTAAGGGTAACATTTGGTAGTTGATTTTGTGTAATGTTTGTTGCAGTAGATGTTGTACCAACTGTGCCACCTTGTACGACTATTTTATTTGAAGCATCAGGAAGATTAAGCGTAGTGCCACCGAATAAGCTAAAAACATTTGTTTGTTGAGTTACTGATAGCGAAGCGACTAGCCTTCCATCTAACAAAATCCATCCATTATGGTCTGTTGTTTTGACACTGCTTTTTATATCTCCAATTTCATTTAAACTGCTATAAGATAGTTTTTTCCAACTCAATCCATCAAAAAAATAGTAACCTATTTCATTAATATGAGTTGTTTTTACGGATATAGGAGAAGGAATTGATGTAACATAAACAATCACCCCTGTTTGATTAATGCCATAAATAGCATCTTTATCTCTTAATTCATTTCCGGAAATATTTGGTGCTTTTATGCCATCGATTTCAGTAGAAATTCCTGGTTTACCTTCAACATCAAGTGTAGATTTTGGTGCAGTTGTGTTTATTCCAACTTGACCATAAACAGAAATTGAACAAATACATATCATGAAAATGAGTATAAATTGCCTTGCCATACTACCTACAAATTAATTGAGTTTAAAATAAAATTCCTTTTATCAAAAGTTTGAAAATCATACTTTTAAATCAATTACAAATTTGTCTGTTTTACAGATGGTTTAACTACTACTTTTGGGTGATTTTTGATGAAAAAATAAACTAACCGATAATTTTGTTAATTAATTCTGTTCTCGATTTTACATCAAGTTTAGAAAAAATATTTTTCAAATGTGTTTTTATCGTATTCATACTTACAAAAAGTGTTTCGGAAATTTCTAAATTTGATTTGCCTTTACAAATTTCTAAAACAACTTCATATTCTCTTTGAGAAAGCTCAACAAGAGAGAATTTGTTTATATGTTTAAGGCTGGCAAACTCATGTTTTTTTAATCGAGCAGCTATGTCAAGCCCTAATTCAATTTGTATGATAATGTCTCGGTTTCTAAATGGTTTGGTTAAATAACCTGCGGGTTTAGTCAGTTTTACATGAGACAATGTTTTTGCATCCGAAAAGGATGTAATGTAGCTAAACGGAATAAAATATTCTTGAGACAGACGTTTGCCAATTTCTAATCCGTCATTGCTATCTCCTAATTGAATGTCTAACAAAACATAATCTACTTTTTTTTCTTCCAAAATAGAAATTGCATCTTCAAACGTATAAGCGATTCCTGCAACACTTAACTTGTTTTCCAAACATGTTTGTTTGATGTCTTCTGCAATTAAGGGTTCGTCCTCAATAATTAAAATAGCAATAGAGGTCATAAGGTTGGAATTAAAAGTTTGATTCTAGTGCCATTATCATTTTGAATAGATAGTTTGCTCTTTAATTTTTCACTAAAAATTGTAATTAATTTCATACCAATAGAGTCAGATTCTTTCTCTCGCCAATTGTTGGCAATACCTTGACCATTATCGGCAACTTCCAATTCAATTTCATTGTCTTTGGCATATTTGAGTTTAATGCTTATTTGTGCATCCGATTCTTCATTAAAGGCGTGTTTCATTGCATTTGAAATGAGTTCGTTTACAATGAGTCCGATAGGTATTAGTTTATCAATATCAACATCAATTTTATCTAATTCTGTTATTAAATTTACTTTTGAATAGTTAAGTTGATAATTATCAAATAGTTGATGGCTTAATTTAAAAAGATAATCATCTAACGAAATCGTGTTGAGGTTAGAATGAGGATATAAGTTTTTATGAATTAATGACATCGCCATTAGTCTATCTGAACCTTCTTCTAATATTTTTTTAGAATCAGGATCAGTTACTTTTCGAACGTGCATATTTAATAAGCTTGAAACAACTTGTAAATTATTTTTTACCCGATGATGAATTTCTCGAAGTAATGTTTCTTTTTCATCGAGCGATTCTTGTAGTTTCTTTCGACTTTTTAATAATTTTAATCGGGTAATAATAAACAGTAGAAGTAATAATATAATGAGCACAATAAAAAAAATCAAACCATAAATAATTTTGTTTTTTTGATTGATGATTGTTTTTTGTTGTGCAATTTTTTCCTCTTTGAGTTTGGTTTTAAATTGAGTTTCTAAAGTAGCAAATTCAGTTTGTTTAGTTTCATTAAAAACGGTGTCTTTGTAGGCTAAACATTTTTCATAATAAAAATATGCACTATCTGCAATATTACTCTGTTTGTATGTTTGTGCAAAGAGTTCATAATTTATGAGCGTCCATTTATTATTAAAGTTTTCTTTTGTGATTTTCAAGCTTTTATGAAGGTAATGTAAAGCGTCTTGATTTTTATTTTTTTTTGCTAATGCGTGTCCCATTTTTTGATAGGTCAAAGCCAAATCTTCTTTTGTATCTGTTTGGCTACCTCTTGCTAAAGAGAGTTCTAATTGTTTGATAGCATCATCAATTCGATTGGTTTCAACATAAATTGTTCCGAGATTTCTATTACAATAAGAAGCATAATCCAATTGATTATTTTTTAAATAGCTTTTTTCTAATTTTAGAAATTGTTGTTCGGCAATTAAAAAATTTTCTAAATCATAATTTATTGCGGCCAAATTAAATAAAACATTTGTTTGCCAGTCTATGTCTTTTAATTCAATAAAAAGCTGATAGGCTATTTCATAATATTCTTTTGCTTTTTCATATTCTTGCATTTGAAATAAGCATCCGCCAAGATTGTTTAGAACAACACCTTGTTGCCATTTATCACCCCATTCTTTGGCTTTTTCATACGATTTTAAATAATTTGAGATAGCTTCATTGTAATTAGATTTGGAGTAGAAAAAAGTAGCATTTGCATTAAAATATTTAGATAGTAACTCTGATTGATTTTTTTCTAAAGCATATTCTTCCATCCATTTTAAAACTACTTTAGCTTTTTTTGTATCGTTCCAAACTAATCCAAAAAATTCTTTGTTTTTATTGTTAAAGTTATCATTTTGAGCATATAGAAGTGTTGTGTAGGAGTATAACACAAAAAAAATAAAGCAGAATAATATTCTTTTCAAAATCATAAAAGTTTAATTTCTCTTATTGTTAAAAGTAATAAAAATAGTTACATCTTTTTGATATTATCTAAACATAACACCACTCAATTTATAATTTGTGTCGGTTCCGTTAAAATCAATCACAATATCTGTTCCTTTGATACTTTTGATTATAACTTCTGTTATTTGTCCGTTTTGTAATTTAACAAAGGCTTTATCTCCTACTTCCGGCATAAACGGAATCACTTTTCGCACTTTGCTTTTTGCATTTCCTTGAAAATATTGAATGTCATAATAGTTGTTTGCATAACCTAAATAAAAGGACGGATACCAATAACCATCACTGTCATAATAAGCCAGAACCCAGTCATTTTTTGTGATTTTTTGATTGGCATTTTTTTCTCCTCGTTGAACGGTAGTTAAATTTCCATTTCCACAAGCTGTAGCTTCGGTTTTCTGAGCTTTTTCTAAAGTAGAAATAATGTAAATAGTTATACCGCCCAATTTCCAATTGTTGTTTTCAGTTCCAAGCTCCAGACGCGTATAGGCTGTTTTGTCTTTGTTCCAATAATCGATGGAACCATTTCCATTTTCTTTAATTTCTGGTTTTTCACAATACTGATTTTTATAAATAAAATCGCCGGAAACAGTATTTTTCAAAATTTTATCTATAAGCTCTTGTCCATCTCTTGTAGGAACATTTTTGTCTGTTTTAGAAAAATAAAACGATGCCAATAATTGATAAAGCATACTTTCAATTTTGGCTTTATCTGCACTCAAGAATTGACTATGAACAAAATTCATTACTTCATAGTTATCTTTCATTGCAGGTAAGTCTATTGGCTGCATTGCATTTATTTTTTTCTCTGCTAATTTACTTTGCAGCAGCATTTCAAACGTTTTTAATTTTGCTCGTTCTACTGCACTATATTTTTTTTCAGAAAGTATAATTTTATTGTTTTCAATTGAAGCAGTTCCTTTGTCAATTCTGTTCCAAGAACCATTTTCATCACGATACATTCTAATTTTTATTGCTTCTTTGATTGTTTTGGCATCTCCAATGTCGTTAATTAATTTTTCATAAGTAACCCATGTGTCAAATTCAAGCCTATCAAAACTTGGCCAACTGTATTTGGTGTTTTCATTAATTTCAAAAGCACTCGGTAACCCAATAATTTCATTACGTTCTGCTAAACGAAAGATTTCTAGCACTTGATCATCCAAAAATTTTAAAAGTTCTTCTTTATTTGGTTTTGGCATGCCTATAATTTCTTCGGAACCTGGATTATATTTAGAAAAGGTATGATTTGTTCCGTTTACGTTATAGCGAACACCTCCATATAGCATGACTTTTACTTTGGGATAATTTTTGTTTGTAGATGGTAATTCAATCGAAACATCTCTTCTATAAACACTAATATATTCATTGTTTTCCCATTCTTTTCCTGTTGTTCCATTACTTCGTAAAATAATGTTGGTAGCACTTGGAAATTTAGCCTTTAGATCGGCTTTAACTTTTGCATCAGTAGGTTGGGCTATCAAGGCTTGGCCTAAAATAATTACTAAAATTACTAAAAATGATTTTTTCATGACGATTAAATTTTGACTTAAACAAAGTAAAGTTGTAATCGGTTAAAAAATATCACCCTTTTGTGTGAAATTTGTTTTGTTTTTAAATTAGAGATTATTACTAGAATTTTATTTTGATTAAAAAAAAAATGCTTTCGTTTAGGAAAGCATTTCTAAAGTTTAAACCACTTCATAGTAAAATTTAAATTCTAAAAATTCCACCAACGACCAAAATCTTCTGAAAAAACCAAAAATCTTGTTCGGCTCTATCTGCTTTATCATTAGTGGTTCTAATGTCGTTCATGTTGATGTAGCCGCCTTTTAATTCACCTTGAATAAAGAAATACTTTAAAAAAGTAATATTCAATCCTGCTTTGGCAGAAAGTCCAAAACCGGAAACATGAAATTCGTCATGGCGTTTTTTATCAAAAAGTTTTGTATTTGTTTTTGGGTATAAAAATCCTCCGCCAACACCTTCCGTTAAATTAATTTGAAGCAAATCGGTATTGTTAATGCTAAACCAATTTGAGATATCATCCACCCTTGCAACTTCAGTATTTACGTAGTTTAAACCATCGGTGTGTTCAAAGGTTAAAAAATCTTCTGTCAACAAAAGTTGTCCGTTTGGCAGGGTTTCTCCAAAATTTCCTTGATTTGGATATGAACCTGAAAAATTAACAGCTCTGTCTTGATACATTACGTATTTCATGTGGTCAAAACCTACTGAAATGTTGTATTTATCGGTAATAAAATAACCAATTCTCAAATTAGTTTGCGGAATGGTCATCCTGCATGGATTTATATAATCAACATGCCAACCTTTAGGTTTGTCGTGAGCAGAAACATCATATAAAGTAAAATCATAATCAGCTCCTTTGAAACGGATGTCTGATTTTGAAAAAGTTTCTCGATTTCCTCCCCAATAAAGATAAAATTTTCCTTTGTTGTGGGCTGTGTATTTTTCAGGAGTTGCCGTAACGTCTTGGGCTGATATGTGTTGAAAAAAGGCACAAAAAAAGAGCACAATCAATAGCGATTTATTTTTCACTGGATTGCTGGATGATATGGATTAGAATTGATTGATGGTTTTTCTTACGGCGACTAATTTAGTCATTAAATTTTCAAAATAATCTAAATGAAGCATGTTGGCTCCATCACTTTTGGCATTGGCCGGATCAAAATGAGTTTCGATGAAAATTCCATCCACACCGGTTACAATTCCGGCTTTGGCAATGGTTTCAATCATATCTGGACGACCACCTGTAACTCCCGACATTTGATTCGGTTGTTGTAAAGAATGCGTTACATCTAAAACAGTTGTTGCAAATTGTTTCATAGTTGGAATTCCTCTGAAATCAACAATCATATCTTGGTAGCCAAACATGGTTCCACGATCGGTGACCATTACATTTTCATTTTGGCAATCCAATACTTTTTGAACGGCGTGTTTCATGCTTTCCGGACTCATAAATTGTCCTTTTTTCAGGTTTACGGTTTTTCCGGTATTTGCTGCAGCCACCACTAAATCCGTTTGACGAACTAAAAAGGCCGGAATTTGTAAAACATCAACATATTCGGCAGCCATGGCAGCATCTTCGTTGGTGTGAATGTCTGTTACGGTTGGAATTCCGAAAGTTTGTGAAACTTTTTGTAAGATTTTTAAAGCTTTTTCATCACCAATTCCTGAAAAACTGTCAATTCTGGAACGGTTTGCTTTTTTAAAAGAACCTTTGAATACGTATGGGATTTCTAAATTATCAGTAATTTGAACCAAACGTTCTGCGATTCGCAATGCCATTTCTTCGCCTTCAATGGCACAAGGTCCGGCTAAAACAAAGAAGTTTCCACTGTTTGTATGTTTTATTTGAGGTATTTTCGTAATATCCATAATTGATTTTTAAAATGCGAAAGTACAAATAATTTGATTTGATTCTAGAACTAAGGTTGTTCATCTTTTTTGGCAGTCAAGCCTTTTGGAACCATCAATTTTCCTTTTTCATAAATATTGAAATAAAGGAGCAATGGTTTTTTACTTCCCATCCAATGAACTTGATAAACATCTAAAAATCCGGCTCCAATTTCACTTCTTTTGGTTGGAAAAGGACAACAGCTTTCTAATTTTTTATAAAATAATTTTTCGCCATTCGGCCCGGCCAACGCTTTTAGAAAACGTTCTTGGTTGATGGTATCGTTTGAAATTGTTCTATAAAAAATATTAATTGGATAATCAGGATCATAACCATATTTAGAATTATCGCTTACTTCTGTTAATACAAACGAATTATCTTTTTTCAGCATTGGAGTGGGAGCAGAATCATCAATATTTTTGATAGTATTCTTGATTCCGCCACACGAAACCATGCAAAGAACTGTAAAAAGCAGGAATAAAAAGGTATGTTTTTTCATTTGAATGATTACAAATTTTAGTCAAAGGTAAAAGTTTTTTTGGATAACAATTATAATTTGATTTGTTATAACGCGATTCATATTCTATTTTTGTAAAAAAAATGATATGGAGTTATTTTCGCAAACTTGGCATTGGTCTATTTCCGGTTTTTTAATTGGAATAGTCATGTTGCTTTTGATTTATTTTGGAAAGACATTCGGAATGTCATCAAACCTTCGCTCACTTTGTGCAATGACCGGAATTGGCAAGAAAGTATCTTTTTTTGATTGGGATTGGAAGAGTCAACGATGGAATTTAGTTGTAGCTCTCGGAACGATGATTGGCGGCTTTATCGCTGTTCATTTTTTGCACGATGCTTCTAATGTTACTATCAATCCAAAAACAATTGAGCAATTAAAATTAATGGGAATTGATGAACCAAACGGAAAATTATTACCTAATTCACTATTTGAAAATTCATCTCCAAAAATGATTTTTATATTAATTTTAGGTGGAATTTTAATCGGTTTTGGAAGTCGCTACGCCGGCGGATGTACTTCAGGTCATGCGATTTCAGGTTTGAGTAATCTTCAAGTTCCTTCGCTAAAAGCGGTACTCGGATTTTTTATAGGCGGATTAATCATGGCTCATCTTCTTTTACCTTTAATTTTTTAATCATGAATTTAGTAAAATATTTAGTAGTTGGCATTCTATTCGGAATTGTATTAACCAAAACCGAAGCCGTTTCTTGGTACAGAATTTATGAGATGTTTCATTTTCAATCGTTTCACATGTATGGCATCATTGGAACAGCGATTGTAACCGGAATAATCGGCATTCAAATTATCAAACGAAAAAAATTAAAAGATATCGATGGCATGCCCATTGAAATTTTAGATAAAGAAAAAGGAAATACACGTTATTGGCTTGGCGGAATTTTGTTTGGCTTAGGATGGGCGTTAGTTGGAGCTTGTCCGGGACCAATTTTCATTCTAATTGGAGCTGGTTTTTATAACGTTGCTTTTGTGCTGTTAGGAGCTATTTTTGGCACTTTTTTGTATGGATTATTCAAAGATAAATTACCACATTAAAAAAAAGCGTTTAGTCAAATTTAATTAAACGCTTTCTAGAATTTTTTTAAATTTTAAATCGAAAGAATATATTCTACAAGTCCTTGTTCGTGCGACAAATCCATTTTTTTACGTAAACGGTATCGCTTAATTTCGACACTTCGCACTGAAATGTTAAGCAAAGGAGCAATTTCTTTAGAAGAAAGGTTTAGTCTTAAAAACGCACAAAGCCTTAAATCATTAGGTGTTAAGCTTTGATGGGCAATTTTAATTTTCTTCAAAAAGTCTTTGTCGGCATTGTTAAAAGCATCTACAAAAACATTCCAACTGTCTTCTTCGTTTATGTTTTTATTAATGTTGGTGATTAATGATTTTATACTTTTGTTTGGTAATGTTTCAGTGGTGTTTTTCAAATCTTCTTTAATCATCGAAAGCAATTCATTTTTCTTAATTAAGTTCATCGTAGAGGCTGCCAATTCTCTGTTTTTGCTTTCAAAATCTTGTTCTAATTGTTGATTTTTAATTCGCATTAATTCCTGTTCGGTTTCAAGTTCTTTTATTTCCAAAAGGCGATTATTTTCTTCAATTAGTTTTTCTTGTTGTTTAAAGTAGTGATTTTGATATGTTAAGTTGATAAAATAGGCCAATACTATCAATAGTAAAATATAAATAATTAAAGCCAAATTGGTTAAATACCAAGGTTTTAAAATAGTAAAACTGTATTTTTCTGAATTTTCACTAATTGAGTTTCCAATTTTTGAGCGAACAACAAAAGT
Source organism: Flavobacterium azooxidireducens (assembly GCF_023195775.1). NCBI lineage: Bacteria > Pseudomonadati > Bacteroidota > Flavobacteriia > Flavobacteriales > Flavobacteriaceae > Flavobacterium > Flavobacterium azooxidireducens. The sequence continues at coordinate 3,779,437 of NZ_CP096205.1, read as the reverse complement.
ATATTTTCCGGGACGAAGATTTTTAAAATTCACAGTTGGTTTTGAACTCCATTCGCTCCATTCATTTTGAAATCCTTCTAGTTTATATTGAAATTCGGCAAGTATATATTTGTTGTATTTTGGTACTGTAAAAGAAAATGTAATGTTGTTATTATTCGAATCAAAACTTCCACTTTCACTAATTGATTCAAAGGTTAATGACTCATTATGTTTGTTGGTGGTAATGTTTGTAATATATAAATGATTGTTATTGAACAATAAATCATCAATGTTGATAGTATAATATCCGTCTGTTGTTCCAACCAAATACAACGATTCAGAAAGTTGCGAAATATTTTCATAACCCAACATCGAATTGGTTAGCGAAGAAGGAATCGGAATAACATTGTGTTTTAATGTTGTACTCAATTTTCCGTAGGAGAAATAATTGATATAATTTTTTGAAAAAAACCAAAGTCGATTTGATTTATCAGTCATTAGTTTTCCGGATAAATATTCATCTTTTTCAAATACGGAACTTAGTTTTGCACTTTTTTCAAATTTTTTACTTTTATTATTGAAAGCGAAAATGCCATCTTTTGAAGCATAATAGATCGTTTTATTAAAATTTGCTATACTGGCATTTTTTCCTTTTTTCGGATTTTCATGAGCTTCAAATAACGTTACTTTTGAATAACTCGGATCAGTTTTAATTCGGAAAATACCTTTGTATTCATGGCTGATTATAATTTCATCAGGATTTGAGAATTCAAAATATTTTGAAGAATAGTCAAAACCTTTAATTTTATTTTTGAATTGCCATGTATTATTTATTTTTTCCAAAACCGAAATTCCATAATAATTTCCTTGTAAAAGCAGATTTTTATTGGATGGACTAGGTTCAAATTTCCATGTTCCTGAACCACTAAAAATAGATTTAGCAGATTGATTTTCAATTAAAAATGTTCCTGAATCATGACCGCAAAATAAGTTGTTGTCATACAAAAAAAGCGACCAAACTTGACCCTTTGTTCCCGAAATAAATTTGAAAGTATTATTGCCATCCTTATTTTTATAAAATAAACCCTGATTGGTTCCAACATACAATTTGTCATTATGAATTATAGAAGCATAAACAGTTCCTAAAATTCCGGTATCGTCATAAAAACTTCTGATTGGCGAAGTTAAATTGATGCAATTGATGCCATTGTCTAACCCTAACCAAACATTTTTATCCACATCTTCAAAAAGAGAAAGTGCCGTATTGTTGCTAATTCCTTTGTTTTGTGTGATATGATAAATTGTTTTTCCTTCTGAATTTATTATAAAAATTCCGTTGGAAACCGTGCCAATTAAATAACTGTCGTCTGAAAATTTTTGAGCACAATAAACACTGCTGTTACTTAACTCGGCATCGGAATCAGTAATCCATTTGAAGAGTTTATTTTCTTTAAATTCATAAAAACCATCATATTGTGTTAATAAAAGCAATGAATTATTTCTTTTGTAAATGGATACAATTTTATTGTTAATAAAGAAAGAATCTTTAGAAATGAGCTTACTCGCACCATTTTCAATTTCATAAAATCCATCGTTAACTGTTTGAAAATAAATTGATTTTGCTACCGAATATGCTTTGAAAATTCCTGATTCCGGTTTAATGAATTTAAATGTTTTAGATTTAGTATCATAAATAAAAATTTGATTCAACGATTGAAAAATTACCCAATGATCAAATTGCAAAATATTCCAAAATTGTTCATCATCCAGAATTTTTGATTTTACTTTTTCACTTAACGAGTTATATTCGAGTAATCCGTTTGGTTTGCGTTCCCAATAACCAAATTCCATGTAGCAACCAGTGTAGATTCTTTCATCAATTACTTTTACTGACCGTAGAATTGATTCGTTGGGAGAGGGGTAAAGCAACCATTCAGAACCATTATACTCTAACAAACCATCATTATTGGCAAAATACATGATGTTTTGTTTATTTTGTGCAATCATCCAGTTTTGATTACCGGCTTTGTAGGTACTTGGTGGATATTTAATAATGGGGGGTAATTCTTGTGAAAGACCTATAAAAGCTATAGAAAAAATATAGCACTTTAAAATCCAATTAAGCATGAACAGTTGGCTCTTTTTTAAATCAAAAAATTGGTGAAGCATAAGGAAATTAGTCGTTTGAAAGCATAAAAATACAACTTTCTGCCATTAAAAATAAATAAAACTAAATTCTTGTGTGACTTTTGTCACATTTATTCATTATTCAAAGAACTAACTTTGTATGATAAACTCTTTAATAATGAAAGCATCACTTAAAATTCAAAACCTAAAATGCCATGGTTGTGCCAACACTATCACTAAAAAACTTACTCTATTAGAAAATATTTCTGATGTAGAAGTAAATAATGATGAGCAAATAGTTTCTTTTCGTTATGAAAATGAAGCTGATTTAGTAGTCGTAAAAGCAACATTACATAGCTTAGGTTATCCTGAAGTTGGCGAAACTAATTCATTGAGTGAAAAAGCTAAATCGTATGTGAGTTGTGCGATTGGAAGAATGAGTTAGACTTTGTTATTTATCAAAACACTTTTTACAATAAAAAATTGAGCTGCTAGATAAGTACTCATTATCAAAAATGAACTCATTGGAATTGGTGTGTAGAATTTGTTAAAGGCTAAAATACTATCTGAAATAACAAATAATACAGCACCAATTAACACCAAAAGATTGGCTGGTTTTTTCCATTCAAAATAGGCTTTGATACTCATTAAAAGCATTGTGGAAATCACAAATGCATAAATGGTAACCGGAATTTTCATTTCGTTTAACGATGACCACAATATACTTAAAATTCCCAAAAGATAAATTACTACAATCGGACTAAATTGCAAATAAATTTTATTTTTATTGATTTTATTTTGTTTTTGAAATAGGAAAATATAAATCAAATGAGCGATTAAAAAAGCTACTAATCCAAAAATAAAAAAGAGTGAATGTTTATCTGAAAACAGTAATAAAACATCACCAATCCATGAAAAAAATAGGGCAAAAAGAAGTATTTCTTGTGTTGGAAATTTGTCAGAAATAGCAACAATACTAATTAAAAACGGAATCAACATTGGCTTTAACCACCAAGCCATATCTTCTTTTCCTGATAGCAATAGAAGTAAGTATAAAAAACAAATTACGATAAAACTCCGAGTAAATCTTTCTATTTTCATTAAGAATTGATTGGTTTTGATGGATTTTTTAAACCTGTAAATTCATAACTAGAAAAATAATAGGAAAACCCGAAAGAAACTAAAAAATAAAATCCAAGTACATAATTACTAAACAGAATAACTGAATTTAATCCAAACCAATCACCGTAAAAAAACACAATTCCAAAACCAAAAAGCAATCGATATAATTCAAAAAAGTAAGCATTTGGATTCGTATCCATCAATTCAGTGAGACTATAAATGGTGATAAAAATAAACAAACCATACACAAAAATGGTTGGCAACCCAATAGTTCCGATATTCGCAAACAAATAACTCACAAATCCCAAGGTTATAAAAAGCTGAACAATTGAATAATAGGTTAAAAATTTTGAATGTTTTGGGTTGTATTTTTCAAAAGCATACACATCTTCAATTTTATGAACCGGGTATTTTTCTTCAAAACCTTCCGGTCTCCAGCCTGTTGGTTTAAACCAGATTGTGAATTTATCCTTCCAATTTTCGGCACGCCAAGCATCTTGCATCAATAACCACAAATGCTGAAAATTAATTTTGATTGGATTCCACGTTTGAGCAGGTCTCGTAATTCCATAAACAGCTGGTACTTCGTTTAGTTCTTCTTGAAAAGTGCCAAACCATTTATCCCAAAAAATAAAAATTTGTCCGTGATTTTTGTCTAAATATTCTTTGTTAATCGCATGATGAACTCTATGATGCGAAGGCGTAACAATGATTTTCTCTAAAAACCCCATTTTGCCAATGTGTTTGGTATGATACCAAAATTGCAAAAACAAATGCAGCGGAAGTACAATTGCAATAACTGTTGCCGGAACGCCTAAAAATGCAGCCGGAATTAATAAAAAAGTAAACAAATTTACGAAAGAAGAAATGGATTGCCGCAAAGCACAACTTAAATTAAATTCTTCGCTGCTGTGATGAATCGCATGTTTATTCCAAAAAATATTGATTTGATGCGACCAGCGATGCGTCCAATAACCATAAAAGTCAATAACAAAAAAAGCAATTATATAGGTGAGAATAGTATTTTCAATCGTAAAAACAGCCACTTTTGAAACCATCCAATCATAGGTCAAAATCGAAATGCTGATTCCTAATACATCTTTTACAGCATTGGTAATTCCGGAACTCAAACTCGAAACGGTATCCATTAACGGAGCCGTGTCGTTTCCTCTAAAATAGCCATACGCTTTTTCAATTACAATCAGTAACAGAAATGCCGGCATGGCAATAATGAGTATTTTTCCGTATTGTTCCAAATTTTATATAATTTCGGCACTCAAACCGGCTTCCAACAATTGTGTACATTGTGGTTTTAGTTCATCAAAATCTCCGGTTTTTACAGTGCATTTTCCTTTGTAGTGAACTAAAATTGCACATTGTTCGGCTTGTTCGCTGGTGTGACTGCAAACGCGAATTAACGTGTCAATCACGTGATCAAATGTGTTGACATCATCATTAAAAAGCACAATTTCGTTGTTAATCCCAACGGCTTCTTCGACTAAAACTTCTTCTTGAATTTTCTCTATCGTACTCATTTTTTTAAATTTAAACGATTTTTAGATTATTCGATTTTTAGATTTTTCGAATAATCAGACAATCTAATAATCTAAAAATCCAACAATCTAAAAATCCTACTATCCCATCTTATACCTCAAACTCACCCAATTATTCCGTTCAATTGTTTTCTCCAATTTTAAACCTAACTTTTGACAACATTCATCAATGGCAGGAATATCTTCGCTATAAAATCCACTCAAAAATAATAAACCATTTTGATTTAAGCAATTAACATAGCGATTCATATCATTCAAAAGAATATTTCGGTTGATATTGGCAATAATCACATCATATTTTTGATCAACTAATAACGAAGCATCTCCTTCATAAACGGTGATATGCTTGCAATTATTTCGTTCGGCATTTTCAATCGAATTCAAATAACACCAATTATCAATGTCAATAGCATCAATTGGTTTGGCACCTTTCAATTCGGCTAAGATGGCTAAAATGGCGGTTCCGCAGCCCATATCCAACGTTTTTTTACCAACCAAATCGGTTTCTAATAAGTGTTGAATAACCATGTGCGTTGTTTCATGATGACCGGTTCCAAAGCTCATTTTGGGTTCGATCACAATATCATATTCAGCATCGGTTTTTGGATGAAACGGTGCTCGAACATAGCACGTTCTATCGACATCGATCGCATTAAAATTCTTCTCCCATTCTTCGTTCCAGTTCACTTGTTCAATTTCTTCTACATGAAAAGAAATCGTAAATTCAGGAGAAGTTAAGATGAAAATATCATCCAAAATATCCTCCGTCCAAAGGTTTTTTTGAACATAAGCCGTTACACCGAATTCGGTTTCAATGAAGCTTTCAAAAGGTTTTTCGCCCAATTCGGCCACTAAAATTTCGCAACCTAATTCTTTCGGTTCAACCGTAAAATGATATCCTAAATATATATTCGACATTTTGTTTTTTTTGCAAAGGTAACAATCCCGCTACAATAGTTTTACATTACAAAAATTAAATTACTTTTGCCGAGCAAACACAACTACTACAAATGAAAACGAAATTTCTACTTCTATTTTTGTTAATATCTTCATTTTCAATAGCTCAAGATATTCAATTTAGCACCAAAGACAACGATTTAAAATTAGCAACATTACCTTATTATAATTATGGTAGAGGTTTGGGGCTGACTTCTCCTGATAGTATTTTTCAACTTAATATTCGATTTAGAATGCAAAATCGATTAGGATATTTGAATAATGAAGACCAAGATGATGCTTTTGAAGGGCAAGTTCGACGTTTGCGTTTGCGTTTTGATGGTTATGTAGGTAATCCAAAATTTTTATATGCAATTCAATTGTCCTTTGCTCCGGGCGATGTAGGAGAAATAGAAGCAGGCGAAAACATCAATATTATTCGTGATGCGGTTATGTTTTATCGACCTAACAAACATTGGAGTTTTGCTTTCGGACAAACAAAATTACCGGGAAATCGTCAACGTGTCAATTCATCGGGAGCTTTGCAATTAACTGATCGTTCCATCAATAATGCTCGTTTTAATATTGATCGTGATTTTGGATTTCAAACGTATTTTTTGAATGAGAAGAAAGATAAGTTTTCGTATAATTTAAAATCTGCCATTAGTACCGGAAATGGCCGAAATGTCACCAAAAGTCCTGATGATGGGTTTGCGTTAACCGGAAGAATGGAACTTTTCCCGCTAGGTGCTTTTTCCAAAGACGGAACCAACTTTGAAGGCGATATTGCACGTGAACAAAAACCTAAATTATTGTTAGCCGGAACGTTTCAACGGAATGTAAAAGCTCGTCAAACTCAAGGACAATTAGGGTCTGATTTGTTTGAAAAAAGAACAATGGAATCTGTTTTTGTAGATGCGATGTTAAAATATAACGGTTGGGCTTTGATGAGTTCGTATATGAATAGAACTTCTGAAAATCCATTCACATTTAATCCGGAGGATGCAACCGATTTTAATTATGTTTATGTAGGAGAGGGGTTTGATTATCAGTTAAGCTACATTTTTTCTACGAATTACGAAGTAATCGGGCGGTTTTCCACTCAAAAAGTGAATGAAGATATTAGAGAATTTACGCCACATACCAAACAATATAGTATTGGTTTAACCAAATATTTCTGGGAACACGCATTCAAAATTCAATCCGAATTCACATTAGATGATTTAACTTATTTTGACGGAAGCAGTAAAACCAATTGGTACATTCGCTTTCAAGTTGAAATCGGAATCTAAAAATACCTTTTTTACACAAATAAATTGATCGGTTAATTTTTTTGAAATTTAACCGCTTATCTGTTTTTCACTTTCCAAGAATATACCTATTTTTGCCCATGCAACACAACGTACTTATTTTAGATTTTGGTTCGCAATACACACAACTTATTGCGAGAAGAGTTCGAGAATTAAACATATTCTGCGAAATTTTTCCTTATAACAAAGTTCCCGAAGATTTGTCCAGCTTTAAAGCTACAATTCTTTCCGGTAGTCCTTTTTCTGTTCGAGCAGATGATGCTCCTCATCCCGATTTATCACAAATTAGAGGCAAAATGCCTTTGCTAGCCGTTTGTTATGGTGCTCAATATTTAGCCCATTTTGATGGTGGCGAAGTAGCTCCATCCAACACTCGCGAATACGGTAGAGCCAATTTGAGTTTTGTTGACGACCACGATCCGTTTTTCGAAGAAGTGGCTCTCAATAGTCAAGTTTGGATGAGCCATAGCGACACCATCAAAAAATTACCAACTAATGGTGTAAAATTAGCCAGTACAAAGGATGTAGAAAATGCCGCTTACCGTATTGAAGGTGAAAAAACCTACGCCATTCAATTTCATCCGGAAGTCTATCATTCATCCGATGGAAAACAAATGTTGGAAAACTTTTTGGTTCGTATAGCCGAAGTGCCACAGAATTTTACACCAAATGCTTTTGTAGAAGAAATTGTAGCCGAATTACAAGAAAAAATCAAAGGAGATAAAGTAGTTTTAGGTCTTTCGGGAGGTGTAGATTCAACCGTGGCAGCTGTTTTATTAAAAAAGGCCATTGGCGAAAATCTATATTGTATTTTTGTTAATAATGGTTTATTGCGTAAAAACGAGTTTCAAAATGTATTAGATCAATACAAAGGAATGGGTTTGAATGTAAAAGGTGTTGATGCCGCTGATCGATTTTTAGATCAATTAGGCGGAATAGAAGAACCGGAAGCCAAACGCAAAGCCATCGGACGAGTTTTTATCGAAGTTTTTGATGACGAAGCTCACCGAATAGAAGACGTGAAATGGTTAGCCCAAGGAACAATTTATCCGGATGTGATTGAATCTATTTCGGTAAAGGGACCATCAGCGACCATAAAATCGCATCATAACGTAGGAGGTTTACCGGATTTTATGAAACTAAAAATCGTGGAACCGTTGCGAATGTTGTTTAAAGATGAAGTGCGTAGAGTAGGAGCGTCCCTAGGAATTGACCCTGAATTATTGGGAAGACATCCGTTTCCGGGACCGGGATTATCCATCCGAATTTTAGGAGATATAACAAAAGAAAAAGTTCGTATATTGCAAGAAGTTGATGCTATCTTTATCGAAGGTCTAAAATCACACGGACTTTATGATCAAGTATGGCAAGCGGGTGCCATTTTACTTCCGGTAAATAGCGTAGGAGTAATGGGCGATGAGCGTACCTATGAAAAAGTAGTGGCGTTAAGAGCAGTGGAATCTACTGATGGAATGACCGCGGACTGGGTTCATTTACCGTATGATTTTTTGATGAAAATTTCAAACGAAATCATCAATAAGGTAAAAGGAGTTAATCGTGTGGTATATGATATCAGTTCCAAACCGCCGGCAACGATTGAGTGGGAATAATTTATAAGATTAATAAAGATGAAGAAGTTTTTGTTTGGAGTAATGATATTGCTAAGCCCCCAAATCACTTTTTCACAAACCGTAGTCAAACCCGGAATGGATCCTGTGAAACACACAGTAGTTTCGGGTGAAACTGTTTTAGATATTTCAAAAAAATATGTAGTCGATCCGGCCGAAATTTACAGAGCCAATCGATTTGCTATTGATGGTGTTAAAGAAGGAATGGTGTTGGAGTTTTACGCTCCTCAAAAATCACCTGTAATTGATATTCCGGATGAAAAATACATCACTAAAACAGATTCAAAAGAACCGGAAATAAAGCTTAAGAAGACGGTTGAAGAGCCAAAAGAAGTTCAAAAATCAGAAGCTAAAGTTACAAAAGTTACCAATCGATTGGATCACAAAGTGAAAGCTGGTGAAACACTTTATGGTTTATCAAAACTTTATAATGTTTCGGTTGATGAATTAAAAAATGCAAATGCTATTTTGATGAAAAATAATTTGCAAGCCGGACAAACATTAAAAATTCCAGATGGCACAATTGTTGGTAATAACAAAAATGATAATGCTGTTCAACAAAAAAAAGAAGTTCAATTAGCAACTATCAAACCAAATGCCGGAGAAATTTTTAAACATACTGTTGCCCCAAAAGAAACCTTATACGGATTATCAAAAAAGTATAATGTTTCCATTGACGCTATTTTGAGTCAGAATGAAAGAGTATTAAAAAATGGATTACAAGCCGGACAAGTATTAACAATTAAAGCCAATTAACTGCGTTTAAAATGTATCAACCTACAAGAATGAAATTAGTATTTAAAACGGTAATTATCTTTTTAAGTGTCACCAATTTTTTGATGGCTCAGCCTTCTAATTATAAAAAGCATACAGTTGCCAAAGGAGAAACAATTACTCAAATTGCTCAAAAGTATAAAGTTACACCTTACGATATTTATCGATTGAATCCCGATGCTCAAAACGGAATTCAGGAAAATACAACATTACTTATTCCTACTTCAGCTGTTACCAAAGAGCAAAACGGAAATTCAAAAACGCATGAAGTTCAGCCTAAAGAAACGCTTTTCGGAATTGCAAAACAATATAATACTTCGGTTGAAGAATTAGAACGTTTAAATCCTGAAGTTAAAAAGGAAGGCCTAAAAATAGGACAAACCATTCAAATTAATGGAAAAAAAGAAGAAGCTAAACAAGAAGTAATTTCAAACGGGCAAGCAGTTTATCATGAAGTTCAGCCCAAAGAAACGATGTATGGTATTTCCAAACAATATAATATCTCGGTTGAAGAACTGGAATTATTGAATCCTGAAGCGAAATCAGGTTTAATAATCGGACAAAAATTAATCATTAAAAAAGGGAAATCAGTTGAAACTACCACTTCAACTCCTGCAAAGAAAATTGAAGTTCCAAATAACGGAAAGTACTTAACTTATGAAGTAAAACCAAAAGAAACTTTATTTGGATTAGCCAAAATGTTTCGTTTGAGTCAAGATGAATTAATCGCTTTGAATCCGGAATTAAAAGATGGTGTTAGAGATGGAATGATGATTAAAGTTCCGGCAAATGTATCAGTGAACACAGGAACTGTTCGTTTAGTAAAAGATTTAAGCAAATCGATATCCGTTAAAGAGAAAAAAGAAATTGTATTGTTATTTCCTTTTAATGTTTCCAATATCGAAAGTGATACCACTTTATCTACTCAAGCTAGATTAAAACGTGACGGATTCTTAAATATGACGTTGGATTTTTATTCTGGAGCTTTAATGGCAATTGATTCGGCTAAGCGATTGGGACTTAATTTCAATGTGAAAATATTTGATTCTCAAGAAACGAAAAGCTCTTCCAATGTGCTTCCGATTATTCGAAATAACAATGTTGATAAAGCTCATGCCGTTATCGGACCGTTTTATCCTCAATATGTTGAAAAAGCCGCAGAACTTTTAAATCCACATAACGTGCCTGTTATTTCTCCTTTGCGGGAAACATCAAAATCGTATAGCAATTTGTATCAATCGATGCCATCCGCTGATTTTGTAAAAAATGTAATGTTTGATTACATTCGATCAAAAAACGGAAATATGATTGCTTTGATTGATAGAAAAAAAGCTGCAACCAAAAAGTTTATTGAAGAAAATCATAAAGACATTTATATCGCTCCATTAGGAGAAAAAGGCGGTGTAATTGGTGATAGCATCACCCCAAAGCTTTCTAAAAATAAAGTAAATTATTTTATTTTAGAAACAGCCGCAACCGGAATGATTTTTAATGCTGTAGCTCAATGTAGCAAAGCAAAAAGTGAAGGATATAAAGCAGAATTAGTGGTTTTAGACATCAATCCAACCTTTGAAACAGATGAAGTTTTTCCGCGAATATTGAAACAAAATATTATTTTTCCTTCGTTGGCTAAATTTCAAGATACTTCAGAATCGTTAGGATTTGCAACCAGTTATAAAAAGAAAAATAACGTTTATCCAAACCAATATGCTATCCGTGGTTTTGATTTAGTTTTTGATACGATGTTGCGACTTTCACAAGAAGAAGATTTTGAAACTACTATTCAAAATACAGCAAGCGAGGGTATCGAAAACAAATTTGATTACGAGAAAAAATTAGCCTCCGGTTATTCCAACAAAGGCGTTTATATTATGCGTTATGATGAAGATTTAACCGCAAAACCAGTAGAATAATGACTTCAAAAGTAACCTATATTGGCGAATTGAGAACAACTTCAGTTCACATTCAATCCGGAACAGAAATTTTGTCGGATGCTCCAAAAGATAACCACGGAAAAGGAGAAGCTTTTTCTCCAACTGATTTAGTTGCCAATTCATTAGCCACTTGTATGATTTCTATTATGGGAATAAAATCACGAGATTTGAATGTCGATTTAACAGGTTCAACTGTAGAAGTTACTAAAATCATGCAACCCGAACCTCGAAAAATTTCTAAAATTATCACTGTTTTAAATATGAATTTTGAAGCCGATGATAAAACCAAAACTATACTAGAAAGAGCTGCGATGACTTGTCCTGTGATGCTAAGTTTGCATCCGGATATTGAAAAGGAAGTGACTTTTAACTGGAAATAGTTGTCTGTTGTCAGTTATCGGTTAACAGACAACGGACAACAGATAACAGACAACGGACAACGGACAACGGACAGCGGATAACTTTTGCACTATCTTTACTTTTTAAACCCAATCATGTCAAAAATAATTCTCATCACTGGCGGTTCCAGCGGAATTGGTAAATCAATCGGCACTTTTTTACATCAAAAAGGCTATGTTGTTTACGGAACAAGTAGAAATCCAAATCAAGTAAAAGATTCCGTTTTTCCTTTGTTGCAATTGGATGTTAGGGATGTGAATAGTATTAAAAATGCCATTTCCGAATTAATTCAAAAAGAAGGCAAATTGGATGTGGTCATCAACAATGCCGGAGTCGGAATTACAGGTCCGCTCGAAGAAATTCCCACCCAAGAAATCAAAAACAATTTTGAAACCAATTTTTTTGGACCGATTGAAGTGATAAAAGCCGTTTTGCCACAAATGAGAAGTCAAAAATCGGGTTTAATTATCAATATTACTTCCATTGCCGGTTATATGGGATTGCCGTATCGAAGTGTTTACTCCGCTTCAAAAGGTGCATTAGAAATCATCACCGAAGCCATTCGAATGGAAGTAAAATCCTTCGGAATTCAATTAACCAATGTAGCTCCCGGCGATTTTGCTACCAATATTGCTTCCGGTCGTTATCACGCTCCGTTAAATGATGATTCGGCGTATAAAATTCCATACGAAAATACGTTAAAAATGATGGATGAACATGTCGATTCAGGTAGTAATCCAAACGAAATGGCTTTTGCAATTTATAAAATTATTGAAACTAATAAACCAAATGTTCATTATAAAGTGGGAAGTTTTCTCCAACGTTTTTCAGTTGTTTTAAAACGAATTTTGCCTGATAGGGTTTATGAAAGAATGTTGATGAAGCATTACCAGATCAATGACAAAAAGCAATAACAATGACAAAAAGCAAATTCAAAAATCAAATTCAAAAATCAAATTCAAAAGTCAATAACAAAAATCAATTAGGAGTTCATTCCAATTGATTTTTGATATTGACATTGTAATTGTTATTGATTTTCGTAATTTTGCATTCGAATTTAAACACAACTCACATATGAAATTTTTTATTGACACCGCCAACCTCGATCAAATCAAAGAAGCTCAGGCTTTAGGTGTTTTAGATGGCGTAACTACAAATCCGTCTTTGATGGCTAAAGAAGGCATTAGCGGAAAAAATAATGTGTTGAAACATTATGTAGACATTTGTAACATTGTAACCGGTGATGTAAGTGCCGAAGTAATCGCAACCGATTATGACGGAATGATTAAAGAAGGTGAAGAGTTATCGGAATTACACGATCAAATCGTTGTAAAATTACCAATGACTAAAGAAGGTATCAAAGCATGTAAATATTTCTCAGATAGAGGAGTTAAAACAAATGTAACCTTAGTTTTTTCTGCCGGACAAGCTTTATTAGCAGCAAAAGCAGGAGCAACTTATGTTTCACCATTTATCGGAAGATTAGATGATGTTTCTACTGATGGTTTAGCTTTAATCGAAGAAATTCGTGATATTTATGACAACTATGGTTATGATACACAAATTTTGGCTGCTTCAGTTCGTCACACGATGCACATTGTAAACTGTGCAAAAATTGGTGCCGATGTAATGACCGGACCATTATCTGCTATTTTAGGATTATTGAAACATCCGTTAACTGATATTGGATTGGCTCAGTTTTTAGCTGACCATGCGAAAGCAAATCAATAGTTTTTTAAACATAAAAAAAATCCCGTCACTTGAAAAAATGACGGGATTTTTTGTTTTTATAATTTTCTTATTTCAACTGTTCACCAAATTTCACATCAAACAAGTTGACAAAACCATTGTGAATTTTTCCTGATTCGTTTAAGATGATAGTACGGTGTAATTTTGTTATTACCCATTTATCTTTTAATTCTTCAAAATTATCGGCTCTAAACTCATTGATCGTTCCAAATCTGTGATTTTCTAATACTTTTTTCCATTTGATTTGATCTTCATCAATATTAATGGCTACAAATTGATAATCAGGGTTGTTTTTGTGAAAATCTAATGCTTTTCTGTGAACAGCCAATAAATGCGATTCTGCATTTTCTGTCCAAAAGAAAACAACGGTTTTTCGATTTAAAATTGTTTGACTATTGATTTTATTACCATTCAAATCAACCAAAGTAACAGCCGGTAAATCATTCCCAAGTGCAAGATTTTGAATAGATGAACCGATTTTGTTAATTTCGTTTTGTTTGCTTTTATCAGTAGATAATTCGTTGTAACGAGCTAAGAATTTTTGATTGTTAACAATATTTTGATCTTCTAACAAATAAGAAAAAGCAATATTGTTTAGAATTTTATTTTTTATTTTTTCGTTCTTAAAAAGCGTGTCGGCAATGTTTAATTTATGAATGTGTTGCTCTAAATCTTCATCTTCCAAATTAGTTGAATTAGGTTGACTAAACGACACATTTCCCAAAAAATTAGTTAAGTATCGAACGAACGGAGAATAACTTACTAATGATTTATTGTTAAAGTCAACTTCATTTCTGAAATTATAATAATTAGTAGGTAATTTATCATTTACATTTTCACCCGTTCTCATTTTGTGAGCCATCGGATAAATTTCTTTTTTTGAGTAATGATGAAAGCTCAACATTGTTTTTGCATACAAATCAAAGTCATCATTCCATTTTATTTTTTCTTTTTTGGAATTATAAAACTCTACTTTACTGTCATAGGATGAATCACAATTTGAGATGAACTTCTCTACATCATAATCAAAAACATCAAACATTTTGTTTCTATCGTCTTCATTTTTAAGATAAAGCTCCATTAAAAAGTTGTTCTTTTCATCGCCACGACCACAAAAAACAATAGATTCGTCAAATTCTACAGGATTAATGCGAACCATCAAACTATCATTTTTGTCAAAATAAACATATTGATATTCAGGCTCGTGTTTAAAAGTATATAAACCGGGAGCTAATGAATCAAACTTGTGAATAAATCGGTTATTTTTATCCAAAAAAATAGTATCAACAACTTCATCATCTTTTAGAAATAAGACAAAGTTAGTTTTGGGATTGATTACTTCACCACCAAAATAAGCTGTATAATTATCATTGCCAAATTCTTTTTGACATCCAATAACTACAAATAGTAAGGCGATAGGTAATGAGGAAAGTATTTTTTTTGAATAGGCAATCATTATGTGGTATTAGTTTATAACAAAAGTATTTTTTCTAATGTTTATATCTTGTTAACAGACAGTTAAATTAAACCTATATTTATTCTAAATAACTGTGGCTCAAAAGTGCTTTATTTTTTCTACTTTTGCAACGCTTTTTAAAAATATAGAAAACACATGTTGACAGTTTCAAATTTATCGGTTCAGTTTGGCAAAAGAATTTTGTTTGACGAAGTGAATGTAACCTTCACACAAGGCAATTGCTACGGAATTATCGGAGCAAATGGTGCCGGAAAATCCACGTTCATGAAAATTATTTCTGGCGAAATGGATCCAACTTCCGGTAGAATTATTTTGGAACCCGGAAAAAGAATGTCGGTTTTAAACCAAAATCACAATATGTTTGATGAACATACGGTTTTGGAAACGGTTTTGATGGGAAACAAAGTGCTCTATGCCGTTAAAGCAGAGATGGATGCTTTGTATGCCGATTACAATGATTCGAATGCCGACAAAATTGGAGAATTGCAAGTGCAGTTTGAAGAAATGAATGGTTGGAATGCCGATTCTGATGCCGCTGCAATGCTATCAAATTTAGGAATTACAGCCGATTATCATTATAATTTGATGGGCGAATTGGAAGGAAAACTAAAAGTTCGTGTCCTTTTAGCACAAGCTCTTTTTGGAAATCCTGATGTGTTGATTATGGATGAGCCTACCAACGATTTGGATTTTGAAACCATTGGTTGGTTAGAAAATTTCTTAGCTAATTATGAAAACACCGTTTTAGTTGTATCGCATGACCGTCACTTTTTAGATGCGGTTTGTACGCATGTTTCGGATATCGATTTTGGAAAAATTACGCATTATTCTGGAAATTATACATTTTGGTACGAAAGTAGCCAATTAGCCGCCAAACAACGTGCTCAACAAAACAAAAAAGCTGAAGAAAAGAAAGCAGAATTAGAAGAATTTATTCGTCGTTTTAGTGCCAACGTAGCCAAATCAAAACAAGCTACTTCCCGTAAAAAAATGATTGAAAAGTTAAATTTAGATGAAATAAAGCCTTCCAGCAGAAGATATCCTGCCATTATTTTTGACCAAGAGCGTGAAGCGGGTGATCAAATTTTGAATGTAGTAGGTTTGAGTGCATCGATGGAAGGTGAAATACTTTTCAAAAATGTAGATTTAAACATGGCAAAAGGAGACAAAGTCGTTGTTTTTTCTAAAGATTCAAGAGCTACCACCGCTTTTTATGAAATTTTAAACGGAAATTTAAAAGCTGATGCAGGAACTTTTGATTGGGGAATTACTACAAATCAATCCTATTTGCCAGCCGATAATCATGCTTTTTTTGAAAATGATTACACCTTAGTTGATTGGTTACGCCAATGGGCAAAAACGGAAGAAGAACGTGACGAAGTTTATGTTCGTGGGTTTTTAGGGAAAATGATTTTCTCAGGAGAAGAAGCTCTTAAAACCGGACGAGTTTTATCCGGTGGAGAAAAAGTACGTTGTATGATTTCTCGAATGATGATGCTTCGTGCCAACGTTTTAATGCTTGACGAACCAACCAATCACTTGGATTTGGAATCAATTCAAGCGTTCAATAACTCATTAAAAAACTTTAAAGGTTCGGTTTTATTTACGACACACGATCACGAATTTGCTCAAACTGTTGCCAATCGCGTTGTTGAAATTACACCAAATGGCGTGATCGATCGTTATATGACATTTGATGAATATTTGGAAGATGATAAAATCAAAGAATTAAGAAAGAAAATGTATAGCTAATTATAATTTGAATCCTGAGACTTTGTTTCGGGATTTTTTTTAAAATAAATCGTAAAAAATTATATCTTTACACACCAAACAACACAACCATGAGTCAAAAAGTATTGCTCACTTCCAAAGAAGTCAATATCATTCTCCATCGTTTGGCCTGTCAGCTGATTGAAAAACACCTTGATTTTTCGAATACTATTATAATTGGATTACAGCCTCGCGGATCTTTTCTAGCCAAAAGAATTGTTCAACTTTTACAAGAAGAATATCAAGTTAAAAATATAAAATTCGGATTATTAGACATCACTTTTTTTAGAGATGATTTCCGTCGTGGTGAAAAGCCATTAGAAGCCAATAAAACAGAAATTGATTTTATAGTGGAAGATAAAAAAGTCATATTTATTGATGATGTTTTATACACCGGAAGAAGTATTCGATCAGCTTTAACCGCCATTCAATCTTTCGGAAGACCAAGCGAAATTGAGCTTTTAGTGCTCATTGATAGACGATTTAGCCGTCACTTGCCCATTCAACCCGATTATCGTGGAAGACAGGTGGATGCTATTAATAACGAAAAAGTAAAAGTCTGCTGGACTGAAAATGAAGGCGAAGATACTGTATATTTAGTTTAAAAGGATATTAGATTACTGGATTTTTGGATTCTTAGAAAGTTCAAAAAATCTAACAATCCAAAAATCCAACAATCTCAAAATCGAACAATCGAATAATCCAACAATCGAAAAATCGAACAATCTAGAATGAAAGAATTAAGTGTTAACCATTTATTAGGCATCAAATACCTTCAACCCGAGGATATTCAACTTATTTTTGAAACAGCCGATCATTTTAAAGAAGTGATTAACCGTCCGATTAAAAAAGTTCCGTCTTTGCGGGATATTACAATTGCTAACATCTTTTTCGAAAACAGTACACGAACAAAATTATCATTCGAACTCGCTCAAAAAAGACTTTCTGCAGATGTGATAAGTTTTTCAGCAGCTCAATCATCCGTTAAAAAAGGGGAAACACTAATCGATACAGTCAATAATATTTTGGCCATGAAAGTGGATATGGTTGTGATGCGTCATGCTAATCCGGGAGCTGCTTATTTTCTTTCAAAAAATGTAAACGCGAGTATAATCAATGCTGGTGACGGAGCACACGAACATCCTACACAAGCGTTATTAGACAGTTATTCAATCAGAGAACGATTAGGCGAAGTAAGAGGGAAGAAGGTCGTAATTGTTGGTGATATCCTGCATTCCAGAGTGGCACTTTCTAACATTTTTGCCCTTCAAATGCAAGGAGCTGAAGTAAAAGTGTGCGGACCAAAAACGTTGATTCCAAAACACATTGAAAGTCTAGGTGTTTCGGTTGAACCAAATTTACGAAAAGCATTAGAATGGTGCGATGTAGCTAATATGCTTCGTGTTCAAAATGAACGAATGGATGTCAATTATTTTCCGTCAACAAGAGAATATGCTCAGCAATACGGTGTAGATAAAGCACTTCTTGATTCATTAAATAAAGAAATCGTCATTATGCATCCCGGACCAATTAATCGCGGAGTGGAAATTACAAGTGATGTAGCCGACTCCAAACAATCAGTTATTTTAGAACAAGTTGAAAACGGCGTAGCGATCAGAATGGCGGTTATTTATCTTTTGGCGTCAAAAATTAAGTAATGATAAAATCAAATGGTTTAAAATATTTTTTATCTTTTTTGATCCTAATTATTACCGCTATATTTTTACTTTTTTTTGAATTTCTTCGAGATGGTTCAGGTCCAGGTTTACTGATTTTTTCAATTTATATGCTGATTTTAATTACACTTTGTTTGATTTCAAATAGTGTTTATTTTTTTTCTCTCAGTAGTAAAAAAAAGCTTTCAATAGTTTCTTTTATTTATTTAATTTTTTGTTGTTTTTCATTTCTCAATGATGAATTTATTATTTTACCATTAATTATAATTGGCTTAATTAATGTTGCTATTTGTTATTTTTTTTATAAATTTAAATTTTATTAAAATAAATTATTCAAAATCTCAGACACTCAGACACTCAGACACTCAGAATCTCAGCAACTCAAAAAAAAATGAAAGTTGATCAAAAAGGACATACAACCATTCTAAAAAATACCCAAGGCGATTGTTTAGCTTTTCTTGAAAAAGTCACCACGCAGCACAATAGTTTTAAAAATCAGAATTTAATTTTAGACATGTCGATGGATAAAGAAGTAAAACTGAAACAAATAAAATTGTTCAGTGATTTATCTAAAACGCATAAAAAAGGAAAAAAGTCATTTGTCATGGTGGTTCAAGATATCGATTTTAATGATGTTCCAACCAAATTAACCGTTGTTCCCACACTTTTAGAAGCTCACGACATTATTGAAATGGAAGAAATTGAACGCGATTTAGGTTTTTAACCGATAACAGACAACAGACAACGGACAACTTCCTCATGAAACTAACCATCCTCGGCTGTTACGCCGCCACACCTCGCACCATTACCAATCCAACTTCACAAGTTTTAGAAATTAAAAACCGTATGTTTTTGATTGATTGTGGAGAAGGAACACAGGTTCAATTGCGGAAAAACAAAATAAAATTCTCAAAAATCAATCACATCTTTATTTCGCATTTACACGGTGATCATTTTTTTGGTTTGGTGGGATTGATTTCTACGTTTATGCTACTCAATCGTGAAAGTGATTTACATATTTACGGTCCAAAAGGCGTGAAAGAAATTATTTTGTTGCAATTACGGGCCGGAAATTCATATACAGGTTACAATCTTTATTTCCATGAATTAGAATCGAAAGAAAGTCAAGTTTTGTTTGAAGATGAAAGAGTGATCGTAAAAACCATTCCGCTCAAACATCGCATTTACACGAACGGATTTTTATTCCAAGAAAAAAATAAAGAACGCAAACTCAACATCGATAAAATTCAAAATCTCGGAATAGATGTCGTTTATTACCAAAAAATAAAATACGGTGGCGATATTACATTAGATAACGGAACAATAATTCCGAATCACGAAATTACTTTTAATCCTGAACACGAAAAAAGTTATGCTTTTTGTTCGGATACTATTTATAATGAAGATTTAATTCCGATAATTGAAAATGTAGATGTTTTGTATCACGAATCTACCTTCTTAGAAAAAGAATCGCATTTAGCCGAAAAAACAATGCATACAACCGCCAAACAAGCTGCCGAAATCGCTTTGAAAGCCAATGTCAAACATCTTGTGCTCGGTCATTATTCCACTCGCTACGAATCGATTGAACTATTTAAAACAGAAGCAGAAACTATTTTTCCAAATATTCTTTTAGCGGAGGATGGTAAAGAATTTGAGTTTTAAATTTTACTCAAAAGCAAAATTTAAACGAAACGCGAAACCTCAATCTTAATAAAATGTTATAACTGACAATTATCATTTCAAATTTCATTCATATTGATTAACTTTACTTGTGAGATGATGGGTGATGTATGATGGTCAGCCGAAAACCAACAACAGACAACCAATAGCAGAAAACCGAATAAAACTAAATATCATGAAACGTATACTATTCCCAACCGATTTTTCAGAGGCATCCAACAATGCTTTTGTTTACGCATTAAAATTAGCCGATGCAATGAAGGCAGAGTTAATAACCCTTCATGCTTATGAACTCCCGCAGTTACACATGGGAGGCATGCCTAACACACTCAAAGACGTATATGATAGTATCGAATTAGAAAACTTTGAAAACTTCAAAGATCAAATCCCACTACTTCGTGATATAGCAGAAAAATATAATTTAAGCCATGTCAAAATCAGTAACATTCTCAAACACGGCGATTTAATCTGGACCATCAAAAAAGTTACCAAAGACGAGAATATCGACTATGTGGTCATGGGTACAAAAGGAGCAACCGGCCTCAAAGAAACCTTTTTGGGCTCTAATACCGGAAGCGTAATGACAGAATTAGAAGCCTATGTCATAGGTGTACCACAAAATTCAGAATATGCTGGAATTCATAACATTGTCTTCACTACAAGATTCCGCGAAAAAGATTTAATAGCACTCCGAAAAGTAATAGAATTAGCAAAACTGTTAAATGCCAAAGTACATTGCCTTTACATACAAACCAAAAAAACAGATGTAAATCCGGTTGTAATTCAAGACTGGAAATTTCTATTTAAAGACGAAAAAGTAGTTTTTCACATTTTTGAAGATGAAAATGTTCAGCAAACCATACTCAATTTTGTCGATTCATATAATGTTGATATGTTGGCCATGCTTAATTATAAACGCGGATTTTTTGAAGAATTATTCAAACAAAGTCTCACACAAAAATTATCCTATCACGTTCAAGTGCCTTTGTTAGCCATTCATGAAAGTCGATTAGTTTAGGGCGTTCGGGCGGGCTTTCCGTTCCAACTCCTCACGAATAGACCTATTTTTTATCGGATTTTGTTGGGCTTCCGTTGGTCGCCCACAAACCCCGTAAAAAATTAGGCCTATTCGTTGCGGGGTTTCCACTTCAATCCCTAACGCAAATTCAGTGGCATTTAGTAGATTTCAGTCACAGTTCACCCCAATCTTGTCCTGAAGGAAGGATATTATAATAGCAAGTACATTAAATTCTACTTCACCTCTTTTTGGTTCCAAACCCTATGACCTTCAACCCCAAAACTTTGTGGCTTCCTTTCTTTGTGGCAAATCCTTAGTGGTTCTTTTCCATCACCAAGCAGTCAAACAACAGAAAACCAATAACAGCTTACTGATTACAAAAAAATTACTACATTAGTGCCATAAACAAACTAACTATATGGAAGAAAACTTACCTGTAAAAAAGGGTTTTGTAAACAAAGCCCTCGACTTTATTGAAAAAAAAGGAAATAAATTGCCCGATCCGGCCATTTTGTTTTTCAGCCTCATGATTGGAATTTGGATCATCTCAGCCATTTTATCCAATTTTACTTTTGATGTAATTGATCCCCGTTCGCAAGCACCAATACAAGTAATTAATTTACTAAGCGGAACTTCACTTGCAGCATTCTTGTCCAACATGGTCACCACCTTTACCGGATTCGCTCCATTAGGAATAGTTTTAGTAGCTATGCTTGGAGTTGGAGTTGCAGAACATGCAGGTTTCATCAACGCCGGACTTAAATCAATGTTGAGTATTACACCAAAAGCTTTATTAACACCAATGCTTATATTGGTAGCTATCGTGTCTCACACCGCTACTGATGCGGGTTACGTGTTAGTTATTCCACTTGGAGGGGTAATTTTCTATGCCGCTGGCCGTCATCCTTTA
Organism: Flavobacterium azooxidireducens; assembly: GCF_023195775.1. NCBI lineage: Bacteria > Pseudomonadati > Bacteroidota > Flavobacteriia > Flavobacteriales > Flavobacteriaceae > Flavobacterium > Flavobacterium azooxidireducens. The sequence goes on along the minus strand of NZ_CP096205.1, from coordinate 3,757,392 downwards.
TCGGGAATTGCAGCTGCTTTTGCCGGAGTTTCCGGTGGATTCAGTGCCAATTTTGTACCTTCCGGTATCGATCCGTTGTTGCAAGGATTCACTCAATCGGCAGCACAAATTATTAATCCTGCAATTGAGTTAAATCCACTTAACAACTGGTTTTTTACATCAGCTTCAACCTTATTAATTGTAATCATTGGTTGGTATATCACAGATAAAATAGTTGAACCTCGATTAAAATCGGTTTCTGTAGAAGTTAATGCAGACGAACAACCCACAATGGACAAGCTTTTACCAAAAGAGAAAAAAGCGTTCTGGGCAGCTTGTTTAGTCATGATTGTTTGTCTGTTAGCGTTATTTTTATGGGCAGCTCCTGCAGACTCTTCGTTGCGATCGGAGTCAGGTGATTTAGCAGCTCTTTCTGCACCTTTAATGCGTTCAATTGTACCATTAATATTCATTATTTTCTTAATTCCCGGAGTGGTTTATGGCTTAATGTCTGGAACTTTCAAAAAGTCAAAAGACATTATTGATAGCATGACAAAATCCATGAGCGGAATGAGTTATTATATCGTGATGGCTTTTTTCTGTGCTCTATTTATAGATGCTTTCACTAAATCAAATTTAGGAGCTTTGTTAGCCATCAAAGGAGCTTCTGGTTTAAAAGCATTGGCTCTAGCACCTGAAATTACAATCGTTGGAATTATTCTGCTGACAGCATTTGTAAATTTATTTATAGGATCTGCTTCTGCAAAATGGGCTTTGTTGGCTCCAATTATGGTACCAATGTTAATGCAATTAGGTATTTCTCCAGACTTAACACAAGCTTCTTATAGAGTAGGAGATTCGGTTTCAAATATTGTAACTCCGTTAATGCCTTATTTTCCTTTGGTTGTTGTGTATTGTCAAAAATATGTCAAGAGCACTGGAATTGGAACTTTGGTTTCAATGATGATTCCATACTCTATTGCTTTTATGGTTTTATGGACAATATTCCTTTTGATTTATTGGGCTTTAGGCATACCGCTTGGTTTGCAAGCTTCCTATGAGTATATTGCACCTTAATTTAATAAAAAAATCGCCAAACGTAGTTGGCGATTTTTTTATTATTATGACCTTGACTGGATTTTGCAAACAACATCCAACAAAGCTCTTCTTTGAAAATAGCAAAAACAAAAAAAACGCTCAAGCAAGCTTGGCGTTTTTTCTTTTTGTTACTATTTATTCGTGACCTCGACTGGATTCAAACCAGTAACCTTCTGAGCCGTAATCAGATGCGCTATTCAGTTGCGCCACGAGGCCTTAATGCGGGTGCAAATATAGTAATTTTTGCGTAACTTGCAAATCAAATTTACTTTAAAAATCACTTTTTTATGGCTTTAGAAAAATATATTCGTGACATTGTTGACTTTCCGAAAAAGGGTATTGTTTTTAAGGACATTACGCCGTTACTTGCAAGTTCAGAAGCGACTTCAGAATGCTTACAAGTTCTTTTAGAGAGTTTAAATAAACAAAAAATTGATAAAGTTGTCGGAGTTGAAAGTCGAGGTTTCTTCTTCGCAACACTGTTAGCACAAGAATTAAATGCCGGTTTTATTCCTGTGCGAAAACCGAAAAAACTTCCTTTTAATACGATTTCTGCTTCCTACGAATTAGAATATGGTTCAGATTCATTAGAAATTCACATTGATGCAATTCAAAAAGGAGATAAAGTTTTAATTCACGATGATGTTTTAGCTACCGGAGGAACAGCTAAAGCCGTTTGTGAATTAGTAGAAAAATTAGGGGGTGAAATTGTTCAGCTCAATTTTATAATGGAATTATCCTTTTTAAACGGAAGAGGAAAAGTAAAAGAATATCCTGTTTTTGCAGTGATAACATACTAATTATTTTTATCCAACGCTCTAGTTGTCACAAAATATCGCCAACCTATAATTGCCATTTGCCATTTTTTTGCTTTGGCTAAATCTAAACGTTGTTTGGTAAAACTAGGAAGTATAGCTTTGTTTAGTTTTTAAAAAAAATTATACTTTTTTAAAATTTTTATAAATGATAAAAGAAGCTTTCTCAATACTAAAATGTGAGACTGTTTTTTTTATTTGATTAAATTTTCATCAAAACTTAGTAATTTAAAAAAGTGTAAAATACCTATAAGCGGCAATTTTCTTTCTTAAATTGTGTGCTAAAGCCATTAATCCGAACTCTAATTCTGTTTTTTCGATTCCTTTTAATGAAAATCGTAAAAAAAAATGTTGTTATGTTTGAGTTGAGCGAATACGAGTTCTACATTGGCTGTGCGTTGTTCTCATTTTTGTAATCCTGTCTAGCTTGTTAGGAGTTCTCTTATTTTTTGTTTGTGTCTCTCAAGATTGAGGCTTCTCTCTATACTCCGATTTCCTTTTTTCGTTAAAGCATTGACCTTGTAGAGTACAACCATCGCAGTTTTTGGCTTGGCAATACGATAAATGTTGTACATATCAAGCTTCGGTAGTTTTTTTACTTTCGTTAATTATGTGTATTTTCTCACCCATCGAGCATGCATAATAATCTTCTTCTTGATTGTAATGAAGGTTTCTTTACTAAATGGTTTGTGTTTTTTTGATAATTTTTGTCTTGTCCTTTGTCAAAAGTATTGTATTCACATAAGCTGTTAAGCCTTGTTGTTTTAAATAATCAATCATTACAAAACCATATTGAACTATTTTGACAATAGAAGTACTATTGCTTAAGCAGGATCTTTTAATGCGAAAACAAGAGCCTTTACAAGCAAATTTACAGGGGACAGAAGTATAGAATTTTTCCTCTTTAGACTAACTAATTTATATGCTTAATAAGAGAGAAGTATTAAAAAGAAAAAAGCCTTGTATATCAAAAAGATTACAAGGCTTCTGCGGAGAAAGAGGGATTCGAACCCCCGGACCTGTTACAGTCAACAGTTTTCAAGACTGCCGCAATCGACCACTCTGCCATTTCTCCAATAAGCACAACCATTTTCTGATTGCGAGTGCAAATATAGAACGATTTTTGGTTTAAACAAACCTTTTTTTACTAAAAATCTATACTATTTAAAAAGTATCAACTAATCGTTTCATTATCTATGATTTAGATAGAAAGTTTATTTCAGAAAGACTTTAAAATCGGCAATTAATACTGTACGTATTCCATAATTTCCAAACCATAACCAATCATTCCGACTCTTTTTGTTTGTTCGGAATTTGAAAGTAATCGGATTTTTGAAATATCAATATCGTGCAGAATTTGGGCACCAATACCAAAATCTTTGGCATCCATTCTAATAGGTGGAGCTTTCATTTGTCCTTCTTCTTGTAATACTTTGAGTTCACCTAAGCGATTGAGCAATTCTATCGATGGAATTTCTTGGTTGATAAAAATTATCGCACCTTCACCTTCTTCATTAATACGATTGAACATGCTTTCCAAACGTTTATCTGAATTGTTGGTTAACGTTTCTAAAATATCATTATTCACTTGTTTCGAATTGATTCGTGTTAAAACAGCATCGCCATTATTCCAACTACCTTTCGTTAAAGCCAAATGTACTTGTTTATTGGTGGTTTGAAGATAAGCTCTCAATCGAAATGAACCAAAGCGAGTGTTGATTTCAAAATCTTCTTTTTTCTGAATCAAGCTGTCATGTTGCATTCTGTAAGCGACCAAGTCTTCAATAGAAACTAATTTTAAATCAAATTTTTTGGCAACTTCAACTAATTGCGGTAAACGAGACATCGAACCGTCTTCGTTCATAATTTCACAAATAACACCGGCGGGAGTAAATCCGGCAAGTCTAGCAAAATCGATAGCGGCTTCTGTATGGCCGGTTCTTCGTAAAACGCCACCTTGCTTAGCAATTAACGGAAAAATATGTCCTGGTCTTGCTAAATCAAACGGTTTTGTGTTTTCATCCACTAGAGCTAAAATGGTTTTTGCTCTGTCTGCTGCAGAAATGCCGGTAGAAACGCCATGCCCTTTTAAATCAATAGAAACCGTAAAAGCTGTTTCCATGTGATCGGTGTTGTTACTCACCATGGTATGAAGTTCTAATTCTTTGCATCGTCTTTCGGTTAGCGGAGCACAAATGAGACCGCGACCGTGTGTTGCCATAAAATTGATCATTTCCGGAGTTACTTTTTCGGCTGCCGCCAAAAAATCGCCTTCGTTTTCACGATCTTCATCATCTACTACAATGATTACTTTTCCTTGACGGATGTCTTCTATGGCTTCTTCAATCGTATTTAGTTGTATTTTTTGAGACATGATTAATTTTAGTTTTGTTCAGAAGAACGCTTTTTAAATAATTTTAAGATTGGCTGTAAAATAACATCCATATTAACCAATCCAATATCGTTAGTAGCTCTGTAGGTTAGTAAAATGGCAACCGGTGTAAGTATAATGGATGACATCCAAGCACCAAAGAAAGGTGTAATTGCATCTTCTTGGGCTAGTTTTTTTCCAAAAACATTAATAAAATGGTAAACAATAAAAACGACCATTGCAAAGACAATTGGTAAGCCTAATCCTCCTTTTCTAATGATGGCACCAATTGGTGCTCCGATAAAAAACATTAGCAAGCAAGCATAAGCAATCACAAATTTATCATACAAGGCTAACCAATGGTTGTTAATATTTTTTATTTTTCCTTCTAATTCAAATTTTGAACCTTCAATAGAAAATTTTGTATTTGCAATATTTGCTTTAGCAATATCATAAACACTGCTTTTTTGATTTGGTTGTAGTATAGTTATTAAATCTTTCACGTTACCATTTTTTTTAACTTTTTCTGCAACTGTCGTGTCTTTTCTACTGTATTTTGTAGGTTGAGCATAAAATGAAACATAACGTTGTTTCATATTTTCAGTATAAGAAATGATATCTTTTTTATGATTAATTTCTAATGAATCAAGCGTGTATCTCAGTTCATTGATATTAAGCATGTTATTGGTATTAGCAATTTGGTCGGCATCCATGTCTGTTTTTTGTAATGGAGCCAAATCAAAATTAATAATGTATTTTTTAAAGGCACTTTTTGCAAATGGAACTTTGTTCTTTTCCGCATAATTTTTTACAGGTACATCTTCATAATAATTTCCATCAAACAAAATTAATTGAAGAAAATTAGAGTTTTCGGTGCTAATTAACTCTCCTCGTTTTGCTTTGATAACCACATTTGTGCCTACTCCCAAATTAGATAATTTATGTATGGTAACATCGCGTAATAAATTATCGTTATCGCCATATTTTTCTGCTACTTTTATAGTATGATTTCCAACAGTGCTAAATTGACCTTCCGCAATTGCCATGGAAGGTTTTTGCTGAACAATGCTTTTACGAAGGTTAATGAATTTGAATTGAGCTTGAGGAATGATATTATTGGCAAATAAAAAAGCTACAAAGCTCAACCCTAAAATAAAAATAGTCAAAGAGTGCATAGCACGTCTCAGCGATATTCCGGAAGATTTCATTGCAGCAAATTCATAATTTTCGGCAAAATTACCGAAAGTCATTATGGAAGCCAATAATACCGAAAGTGGTAATACTAACGGAACTACGGTAGGAGAATAAAAGGTGAGAAATTTAATAATCAAATAGCTATCTAAATCTTTTCCGGCTAAATCGGCAATAAAAAGCCATATTCCCTGAAGTATAAAGATAAAAAAGAGGATAACAAATACCGTAGCAAATGTACTCAAAAATGAAGTCAGGATATAGCGATCGAGAATTTTCACCGTAAAAATTAGTCTATTCTATTGATGTAGTAATTTTTGAATTTACTCTCGTCAAAGGTAAACTGATTTTTTGATAATGGCTGATTGGTTTTGAAAGAATTAACAGTGAGTGTTGTTTTAGTTCCTTTTTTGCCTACTTCAATCAAATTGTAGATGTTTTTTGTTTGAACATCAATTCCCAAAAGAATTTCTTTTCGTTGATCTTTTGAACTAATTGGTACTAATTTGATGTATTGAATTTTTCTGCCTTTTATATCTTGAGGAATATCCCAATAATATTTATATCCTTCATTAAAAAAGGTTAACATTTTGGAGGGTGTAATGGCATTTTCATCTTTTTCATCCACTTTAGAAATTGTTACTTCTTCATCTTCCGGAACTATTGTGTAGGTTTTTTTTCCATCAAAAATCTTCGTTGTTCCCATGAAATTCAAGTGGTAAAGATTTCCTTTTAAAATTACATTTCCTTTACTACCCTGATTGATGTTTTCTTTGGTATTTTGAAGACTGTATTTAAAATCGATTGAAATGTTTTCGTAGCTTTTTACTTTAGCAGTTACTTCATCCAATAAATCTTTTGCTTTTTTATCCTGTGCTTGTACACTAAATACAGATAAAAACAGAATTGAAATCCAGATAAATTTTTTCATTTTAAGCATTGTTTTGTTCGTTGTTAAAAAATTCGTTTAACGAATTCAAGTCAGGAATATTCACCGATCGGGCTTTGCTTCCTTCAAAAGGTCCTACAATTCCGGCAGCTTCCAATTGATCTATCAATCTTCCGGCACGATTGTAACCTAGTTTTAACTTTCGTTGCAATAATGAGGCAGAACCTTGTTGTGCGGTTACAATCACCTCGGCAGCATCCCTAAACATTGAATCACGTTCGGATATATCTATATCAAGCATTGTGCCACTTTCTTCGCCAACGTATTCAGGAAGCAGATAGGCATTTGGATACGCTTTTTGCGAACCTATGAATTCAGTGATGCGTTCAACTTCCGGAGTATCAACAAAAGCACATTGCACACGAACCAAATCATTGCCATTTGTATATAGCATATCACCACGACCAATTAACTGATCGGCTCCTTGTGTATCTAAAATTGTTCGTGAATCGATTTTGGAAGTTACTCTAAACGCAATACGTGCAGGGAAGTTAGCTTTAATTAAACCTGTAATTACATTCACCGAAGGGCGTTGTGTAGCAATAATTAAATGAATTCCGATTGCACGAGCTAATTGTGCCAAACGGGCGATTGGTGTTTCAACTTCTTTTCCGGCGGTCATAATCAAATCGGCAAACTCATCAACCACCAATATAATGTAAGGTAAAAAGCGATGACCTTCGTTTGGATTTAGTTTTCGAGCTTTAAACTTATCATTGTATTCCTTGATATTTCTAACCATCGCATCTTTTAAAAGCGTATAACGGTTATCCATTTCAATACACAACGAATTTAAAGTATTGATAACCTTTGTGTTATCTGTAATTATGGCATCTGAATTATCTGGTAATTTGGCCAAATAATGACGTTCAATTTTATTAAAAAGTGTTAGCTCTACTTTTTTGGGATCTACCAACACGAATTTTACTTCAGCAGGATGTTTTTTGTATAATAAAGAAGTCAACACCGCATTTAATCCAACCGATTTTCCTTGTCCTGTAGCACCGGCCATCAAAAGGTGAGGCATCTTAGCTAAATCAACCACAAACGTTTCGTTGGAAATTGTTTTACCTAAGGCTAAAGGCAGTTCCATTTCGGCTTCTTGAAAACGAGAAGAACCAATGACCGATTTCATCGGAACCATCGTAGGATTTTTGTTTGGCACTTCAATACCAATTGTTCCTTTTCCGGGAATTGGAGCAATAATACGAATACCTAAAGCTGAAAGTGATAAGGCGATATCATCTTCTAAACTTTTAATTTTTGAAATACGAATACCGGCTTCAGGAACAATTTCATATAAAGTAACAGACGGACCAACAGTGGCTTTGATTTGAGCAATATCGATTTTATAGTTACGAAGTGTTTCTAAAATTCTGTTTTTATTTTCTTCTAATTCTTCTTGATTAATTGTAATTCCGCTTGAGCCATAGTCTTTTAATAAATCTAATGTTGGGAATTTGTATTTTGATAATTCTAATGTTGGATCAAATTCTCCAAAATCGGCCACTAATTTAGCAGCTAAATTTTCTTCAATTTGTTCTTCCTCAGGAGCTTTTTCTATTACAAACTGTTCATCATCCGTTTTTATGATTTCCGGTTCTCTGGAAATTGGAAGAGGATTTGGTTCTAATGTTTTAATCTTTGGTTCGAGATTAATTTCAGAAGCATTTTCAATAGTTGGTTTGAGATTTTCTTTATTTATTTCGAAGGATGAAGCAGGTTTTTTGATTGAAATTACACCATCTTCTAATTCTTCTTCCTTTTTAGTTTCAATAGGTTGATCAAATGGATTGATAGCAGCGGCTTCTTCTAAATCTTCTTTAATTTCATTTTTCTTTCTTTCAAATAATTTTTGAAACGTTTCAGGCGAAACATTTACTTTAAAAATCAAATAAATTAGAAAACTGAAAACCAAGACTAAAAGCGTTCCTGGTTTTCCCATGAAATCTTGAATATAGGAATTCATTTCAAACCCGACAATTCCGCCTAATTCAGGAATATAATTTGAAAAGAATCCAAACATTAAGGAGAAATTTACCATCGCAAATAAATCCCAAAACCATAAATTCTTTAATTTTTTTAGAGGAAGGCTCAGAATCATGTAGATTCCCGACATAAAAAACAGACGAACGAGTAGGAAGGAAGCTATTCCAAAACCTCTATAAAGAAACAAATCAGCTAAGTAAGCACCCACTTTTCCCAACCAATTTTTCACATCAACAGAACGGTTACTTATGCTGCTAACGGCACTCTGGTCTTCTTGCCAATGAATAAAAAAGGAAACCATCGACAGAAACAAAGCTACTGAAAAAAGCACCAAAAAACAGCCAAACAAGAATCGATGTTGTTTGGAAAATTTGAATATTTTTTTATTTTCAGATTTTGCTTCTGCTTCTTTTTTGGCAGAATTTGTCGAAGATGTTTTAGCCATTAACTCCCTTAATTTGTTGTAAAAGTAACTATTTTTAGATTATTTTCAATATAATTTGACAAGGTAAGGAACATAAATTATCATTCCTACAGCAATTGCCGTTAAAGCTGCAAAAAATACCGCACCGGCTGCAATATCTTTGATAAATCCGATTTTTTCATGATAATTGGGATGAACAAAATCAGCTACTTTTTCAACCGCAGTATTCAATCCTTCAATAGATAAAACCAAACCGATGCAAAGGGTTTGAATTAACCATTCGCTTTTTGAAATATCAAAATAAAATCCGGCAAGCGTAACAATAATTCCTAAAGAAAACTGAACCATTACGCTGTGCTCTGTTGACAAAAGTTTATATGCACCTTTAAAAGCGTAAACGATACTTTTTAAACGTCCGATAAAAAAACTATTGTCTTTTTGAAATTCCATAATTTATTTAAAGTGCAGCTAATGCCGTTTCATAATTTGGCTCGTCTGCAATTTCAGGAACTTGTTGAGAATGAGTCACCACTCCGTTTTCATCTACTACAATTACTACTCTTGAGTGAAGCCCGGCCAATGGTCCGTCTGTCATGGTTAAACCGTAATTTTTCCCAAAATCTCCTTCTTTGAAATCGGATAAATTTTCAACATTTTCAATTCCTTCTGCACCGCAAAAACGTTTTTGAGCAAATGGCAAATCGCGAGAAATGCAAAGCACTTTTGTATTCTCTAAAGTTGATGCTTTTTGGTTAAAAGTTCTAACGGAAGTTGCACAAACTCCGGTATCAACGCTTGGAAAAATATTTAGAACTAATTTACTTCCTGCAAAATCACTTAATGAAGCGACTGATAAATCTGTTTTTACTAATTGAAAGTCAGGTGCTTTTGAACCAACTTTTGGTAATTCACCATTGGTATGAATAGGATTTCCTCCTAAAGTAATTGTTGCCATGTTTTTACATTTTTTAAGATTTCAAAAATAGGAATTATTTAATAAAGTTTCTCTTATACCACCAACAAAAAAACGCTTCCCGAAAGAAGCGTCTTTAATAGGTATTTGTATGGAAATTATTTGTCTATTGAACCCAAAACCCGTTGCATGAAACTGTTTAATGCCTCTTTTTTCTCCATTCCGTTTTGTATGGATTTGTGCACTTCAAGAGCTCCGTACATATTTGAAATTAATTCACCAATTACATCCAATTCTTCGTCTTTTAGTGAAGGAACTTCGGTTAAAGCTTCCAAAACTTCGATGGTTTCAACGAGATAATCTTGATCGTTTTCCTCAATAAATTGAGTTAACTGTTTGATAACGGGTAGTTTCATTAGTTTGCTGAAATTTCTGAAACTAATTCAGCTAAAACTTCTGCTTTGTTGGTTTGGGTTTGATTCATTAATTTGCCATTTACAAATGTGGCAAATGTTGGTAAATTGGAAACATTTGCTAATTTTCTTGATTCTGGAGAATTTTCCGCATCAACCAGAACAAATGTAATTCCGTCGTTTTCTGAAGCCAATTTTTTAAATTTTGGTTTCATAATTCTACAATTTCCACACCAAGAAGCAGAATATTGAACCACTACTTTGTTGTTTTGATTGACTAAATCTTGAAGTGTATCTTCGGTTAAATCGATTAACATAAAAATTAGAATTTAGAGTTTAGAATTCAGAATTTTTAGTTTTGACTTAAATAAGCAGCAGTGCTTAAACGGTCAGCAGCCATTGCTTCTTTTCCTTCTTCCCAGTTGGCAGGACAAACTTCACCTTTGGTTTGAACGTGCGTATAAGCATCAATTAAACGCAAATATTCGTTTACATTTCTTCCTAACGGCATATCGTTTACACTTTCGTGGAAAATTTTTCCGGTTTCATCAATTAAATAAGTAGCTCTGTAGGTTACATTAGAACCTGAAATCAAATAAGTTTCAGTATCTTCATTATATTCTCCGGCTTCGATATCTAAAATTCCTAAAGCAGAAGATAAATTTCTCGTTGTATCTGCAATTAAAGGATACGTTACACCTTCAATTCCACCATTATTTTTTGCTGTATTTAACCACGCAAAATGTACTTCATTTGTATCGCAAGAAGCACCAATTACAATTGTATTTCTTTTTTCAAATTCAGGTAAAGCTGTCTGAAAAGCGTGTAATTCAGTTGGACAAACAAAGGTGAAATCTTTTGGATACCAAAACAAGATCACTTTTTTGTTGTTTTTAACCGCTTCGTCCAACACGTTGATTCTCAAATTGTCTCCCATTTCTGAAATTGCATCAACTGTAATGTTTGGAAATTTTTTACCTACTAATGACATAATTATTTATTTTTTTTAATTGTTAAATTCTGATGCAAATTTACGCTATTAAACGGGTGTGAACTATGATAAATGTCATTCAAAATTTTAATGAAGCCATTGATTTTATTGATGCTGACAGAGGATTGTATCTAAATCTTGCAAGTGTGCAATTTTAGTTTGCTTTTATTTATGTATTCGTAATTTTCTTATTAAACTATTGTATAATTAACAATTGTTAAAGTTAAATTAAAATAAAAAACTGCCGATTAAAGCAGTTTTTATGATTTATGATAGACAAACCTTATTTAGAAGTTAATTGTTTAATTTTAATGTTAAACGCAGCAAACAACAAAGTCATAAACGGACTAATGATGTTGAAGAAAGCATAAGGTAAATATGCCCAAGTTGAAACACCTAAAACACCTGCTTGATATGCTCCACAAGTATTCCATGGAATTAAAACGGAGGTTACAGTTCCTGAATCTTCTAATGTTCTACTCAGATTCTCAGGAGCTAAACCTTTATCTTTATAAGCTTTAGCAAACATTTTTCCAGGAACAACAATGGCTAAATATTGATCGGAAGCAGTTAGATTTAAAGCTAAACAACTGGCAACTGTACTGGCAAATAATCCCAATGTGGTATGAAAAAGTTTTAATAACGAATCTGTAATTCTTGTTAAGGCTCCAATAGCTTCCATAACGCCACCAAAAACCATAGCACAAAGAATCAACCAAATAGTTCCCAACATCCCTTTCATTCCTTTAGAAGAAAATAGATTTGAAAGCATTTCGTTTGTTGTTTCTATTGAAGTTTCTACTGTTATTGCATTCATAACTCCTCTGTAACCGGAAATGAAAGATAATTTATCACTTCCACCAATTTTCGCTACTAATTCCGGTTGAAAAACTAAAGCGAAAACTCCACCTAATAATGTTCCTATTAAAAGTGCAATAAGTGGCTCTGTTTTTTTTACAATTAAAAAAATAACGATTCCCGGAACCAAAAATAACCAAGGTGAAATGTTAAACGTTTCTTTTATAGAGCTTAATGTTTCAGCGGTATCGCCTCCGCCATTTGTGGTCTGGGCTAATCCTAGAAATATAAAAAGGATTAGTGATAAAATCATAGTAGGAACTGTCGTTAAAGTCATATACCGAATATGTGTAAACAAATCGGTTCCGGCCATGGCAGGGGCAAGGTTAGTTGTGTCTGATAAAGGAGAAAGCTTATCACCAAAATAAGCTCCTGAAACGACTGCTCCGGCAACCATTCCGAGTGGCATTCCAATTGTTGATCCAATACCAATTAGAGCAATTCCTACTGTAGCAGAAGTTGTCCACGAGCTTCCTGTTGCAATTGAAATTACAGCACATATAACCAAACAAGCCGGTAAAAATATTGCAGGATGAAGGATTTGAAGACCGTAATAAATCATCGTTGGAATTACACCACTCAATAACCAAGTTCCCGAAAGTGCTCCAACCATTAGTAGAATTAAAATTGCCCCTGAAGTAGATTTTACGTTTTTTGAAATGTCTTCCATCATAGCTCCATAAGAAACTTTGTTTCTAAACCCTACTATTGCGGCAATGGCAGCACCAATGATTAAAGCAAATTGATTAGGACCAGAAGTAGCACTGTCGCCGTAGGCATAAACATTATAACCTAAAATTCCAATTAATAAAAAAATAGGGAGAAGGGCTTCAAAAAGCGATAAATTTTTATTCTCAATAAGTTGTTCGTCTTTGGGATCGAATGGTTTGATGTCTTGACTTTCCATGTATTTTGTTTGTGGATGCAATATATAAAAAAATCATGAAAACAGAATTAAATTAAAAATCCGACTCGTTAGAGTCGGATTCAAAGTGTTTATACTTCTTGAAGTTCTTTTAAAACCCCTATTTCTTTCATGCAGGCTTTCATCATTTGATAGGTTCGCTCAATATCGTTATCTAAACCAATTGAAAAGCGAATTAAACCATCGGTTAAACCCATTTCTTTTTGTTCGTCAAGCGGAATTTCAGAAGAAGTGGAAGTTCCTGGAGCACTGAATAATGTTTTATAAAATCCTAAACTTACGGCTAAGTAACCTAAGTTTCTATTTTGCATTAATTCCATTAATTCGTTGGCTTTGTCTAGTGAACCCACATCAACCGTCATCATCCCACCAAAACCATATTCTTTATTAATCATTTTGGAATAAATTTCGTGACTTGGATGACTTTTCAAACCCGGATAAACCACTTTTAAGCCATCATTTTCAAATTTTTCAGCTAAATAATTGGCGTTGTGACTGTGTTGTTTCATTCGAATATGAAGCGTTCTCAAATTCTTTAAAATACTAGCCGAACGAAGACTATCCATTGTTGGTCCAAGTAACATACTTGCTCCGTTATTTACATTTTTTAAATCATTGATGAATTCTTGCGAAGCACAAACCACTCCACCAACTGTATCGCTACTTCCGTTGATGAATTTAGTTAAACTATGGATCACCACATCAGCACCCAATTTTGCAGGAGCTACAGAAAGTGGCGAAAAAGTATTATCAACAACCAATTTAATATTGTGCTTTTTTGCCAATTTAGCTAAGCTTTCAATATCAGCGACTTCTAATAAAGGATTACTTACGGTTTCACAATATAACACTTTGGTATTCTTTGTGATAGCTGCTTCAACTAAATCTAATTTTGTGATGTCAACAAAGTTGGTTTTGATGTTCCATTTTGGCAACATATTTTTCATAAAAGCATAGGTTCCGCCATAAATAGTTCTACTTGAAACAATTTCATCACCAGCAGCACACAATTGCATTAAAACCGGAGTAATTGCTCCCATTCCGGAAGCGGCAACATTGGCACTTTCTGTTCCTTCCATAGCGGCTAAAGCTTCACCTAAATATAAATTCATTGGCGAAGAATGACGAGAGTAGAGGTAACAACCTTCGGCATTTCCTTCAAACGTATCAAACATCGTTTTGGCAGAAAGAAAAGTATAGGTTGAACTATCAGAAATAGATGGATTTACACCACCAAATTCACCAAAATACTGCAGGTCTTGAATGTGATCTGCCGGATTAAATTGATTGTTTTTCATGTTTTTAGTTATACTATTAATAGTACAAATGAATAAATTAATAGTAAAAAAATCAACCTTATGAATAAAATTTAGATTATTTGTCTATTTAATTTAAATAATTTAGATTTTATTGTTATTTTTGATGTGATAAAGTAAATGATTTAGAAAAATATAAAATTTGAAAAAATGAGTTTAGATTCAATCGACAAAAAATTATTGATGCTATTGCAAGCAGATAGTAAAAAAACTACTAAAGAATTATCGATGAAATTGAATCTTTCCGTAACTGCAGTTTACGAAAGAATCAAGAAATTAGAACGTGAAGGAATCATCGAAAATTATGTTGCACTTTTGAATCGTTCAAAAATAAACAAAAGTTTTGTTGTTTTTTGTCATGTAAAATTAATTCAGCATACAAAAGAATATTTGAATACTTTTGAAAATGAAGTGATTCAGCTTCAGGAAGTTTTAGAATGTTTTCATGTGAGTGGGGATTATGATTATATATTGAAAGTTTGTTTGAGCAGTATGGAAGAATACCGAGAGTTCATGGTAACCAAACTCACTAATTTAAAACATATTGGTAGTACTCATAGTTCGTTTATGATTAGCGAATTAAAAAATAGTACACAATACGAATTGCTATAATGAATTGTAAAATCAATTTTTTAACGATTTCTTACCAAAAGCAAATGCTAAACGCAGTAACTTTGTTACACTAATTTTTATACATGAAAATAGCAATAGTTTGTTATCCAACGTTTGGAGGAAGTGGCGTGGTCGCTACAGAATTGGGGTTAGAATTGGCACAACGTGGTCATGAAATTCACTTCATAACCTACAAGCAACCGGTTCGATTAGCGTTACTTAATCCAAATTTACATTATCACGAAGTAAATGTTCCCGAATATCCACTATTTCATTATCAACCTTATGAATTGGCACTTTCGAGTAAGTTGGTTGATATGGTAAAACTGCACAAAATTGAATTATTGCACGTGCATTATGCCATTCCGCATGCTTATGCAGGTTACATGGCCAAACAAATGTTGAAAGCGGAAGGTATTTATATTCCAATGGTGACAACTTTGCACGGCACAGATATTACGTTAGTTGGAAAACATCCTTTCTATAAATCGGCAGTAACTTTTAGCATTAATCAATCGGATGTAGTGACTTCGGTTTCTCAAAGTTTAAAAGATGATACCTATAAACACTTTGCTGTTTCAAAAGATATTGAAGTCATTCCTAATTTTATCGAAATAAATAAAATCAAAATAGAAGAAGGAACGCCTTGTTACAGATCGCTCATGGCGAATGACGGAGAGCGTATCATTACCCACATAAGTAATTTTAGAAAAGTAAAACGAATTCCGGATATTATTAAGATTTTTTATAAAATTCAACAACAAATTCCTGCCAAACTAATGATGGTGGGCGAGGGGCCGGAAAAGGAAAATGCTGAATTATTATGTGAAGAACTAGGTATTTCTAACAAAGTTATCTTTTTTGGAAACAGCAATGAAATTGATAAAATTTTGTGTTTCACCGATTTATTTTTACTTCCATCTGAAACTGAAAGCTTTGGATTGGCAGCCTTAGAAGCCATGGCTTGCCATGTTCCTGTTATTTCCACCAATACTGGTGGCTTGCCGGAGGTTAATAGTGATGGTTTTTCCGGTTATTTAAGCAATGTAGGCGATATTGATGCAATGGCTGCCAATGCAATTAAAATAATTCAAGATGATTCAACGTTATCTACCTTTAAAAAGAATGCTTTTTCGATTGCAAAACAATTTGATATAATCAATATACTTCCGCTTTATGAGGCTGTTTATGAAAAAGCGATCAAAAATCAATTTAATTCTATTTCTAATTAAGATGAAAAAAATTATTGCCTTAACTTCTGTTTGTTTGTTATTGTTTTCATGTTCTACACAAAAAAATACAGATGAAAAACCACCACTTTATGAAATTTTAAAACAAAAGGAGATTGGCGGAGCAAATTTTCGTTTTTTTGAAATTATTACAGAGCAAAAAGAATTTAAAATGTTGTTGAATGATTCGGATTTGAAAAATAAAATCAAACCTTCGGATATCTACACAAGTAATTTTTTATTGTTAAATATGGGAGAGAAAAATTCCGGAGGTTATTCATTTTCAATTGAAAATGTAGAAGAAACCGAAAATGACATCATTATAACGATCAAAGAAAATGCACCAAAAGGAATGGCGACAACAGTAATGACTTATCCAATTTCAATAGTCAAGATTAATTCTAAAAAGAATATCATTATAAAATAAAAAAAAACGTCCCAAATTTGGGACGTTTTTAGTATACTAATTTTTAGAATTGATAACGAACACCTAAAGCGATATCCGGACCAAAATTTCTATCTCTATATCCATCTCCAACATAAACCTCAGGTCTAAAATCTAAAGATAATAATAGTGGAAAATCAAAATTATATTCAATTCCAATATCACCGGCTGCTAAAACATACGTTCCGCTATCTTTAAATTCATTGTTACCTGGACCTCTGTAATTATGGTTCCAACTTCCAACTCCGGCACCAACACCGGCATACCAATTAAATCCACCTTCAATGTTCCAAACCCATTGATAAAGACCAACTAATTTATAACCATCCCAATCTCTGCTGTTACGCCAGCCTAAATCGAATTCCAAACGATTGTTTTTCGAAAGTCCTCTTTGATAGGATATCTCACCGCCAAAACCATCGTTGTCACCAAGTCGTAAACCAATTGCATTTTTTGAGATTTCTTGAGCATTAGTACTCAAGACGAAGCCAAAAACCATGATGGCTGATAAAAGTACTTTTTTCATTTTTTGTTAATTTAAGATTTCTACAAAGATAACGCTCAATTTATAAAAATCGTATTTTAACAAGTTAAAGTATGTTAACAGAAACTTCTGTTAATGAAGCTATTTTTTTGAAAATAGCAATGAAGCAATAAGTTGTTCGCTAAGTTTGGTTTCCATTTCAAAGAAATCTTCTTCAATCATGTTAGAATCTTTGTCGTAGCGATATAATTTCCAACGCTTTTTGTTGTATTCCAAAGCGGTTAAATTTTCAACCCAATCACCTGAATTTAAATAGAAAGTAGTTCCTTTTTTATTGACTTTTCTAGTCATTTTTGGTTCATGAATGTGTCCGCAAATTACATAATCATAATGATTTTCAATGGCTAATTCTGATGCGGTTACTTCAAAATCTGAAATAAATTTCACAGCTTTTTTTACATTCGCTTTTATTTTTTTTGAGAAGGAGTAAGGCTCTTTACCCATTTTTTGAAGAATCCAATTCACAAATCGATTGGCAACGATTAATAAATCATAGCCCCAACCGCCTAATTTGGCAATCCATTTAGAATGTTGCACCGAAGCATCAAAAACATCACCATGAAAAATCCATGCTTTTTTTTCGTCTAATTCTAATACCAATTTATCAAGAATAGAAAAGTTTCCAATTTTTGTATCACTGAATTTCCGTAACATTTCATCATGATTTCCTGTGATGTAATATACTTCGGTTCCTTTGGAAGCTAAATCAATAATTTTTTTGATAACTTTTAAATGCGATTTTGGAAAATAAGATTTGCGAAACTGCCAAATATCAATGATATCACCATTTAAAACAAGAATCTTCGGTTTGATAGTAGAAAGATAGTGATAAAGTTCTTTTGCGTGGCAACCAAACGTTCCGAGATGTACATCGGAAATAACAACCACTTCAACTTTTCTCTTTTTAAGCATACATAAATGAGGTTTAGCAAATTAACATCCATTTTTTCGAGTTTGTTTTATCTAAAAGTTAACGAATTGAGGTTTCATATTATATTAATGTGAATTCAAATTAATTTTAATGACAATGTTTTATTGAAAAAACTTATTTTTGTTGAAACATCATCACACAATGGCAGGAAATAGCTATGGAACTTTATTCAGACTCACCACTTTTGGAGAATCGCACGGCGAAGCTTTAGGCGGTGTAATCGATGGTTGTCCTCCCGGAATTTCGTTAGATTTTGAAGCTATTCAACAAGAAATGATTCGGCGAAAACCAGGACAATCAGCAATTGTAACCCAACGAAAAGAACCAGACGAAGTTCAGTTTTTATCCGGAATTTTTGAAGGAAAAACAACCGGAACACCAATTGGTTTTATTATTCCAAATACGAATCAAAAATCGGATGATTATAGCCATATTAAAGAAGCATTCAGACCAAGTCATGCTGATTTTACGTATGAAAGAAAATACGGGATCAGAGATTATCGCGGTGGCGGAAGAAGTTCTGCACGCGAAACAGCCAGTAGAGTAGTGGCAGGAGCAATTGCAAAACAAATGCTTTCGGATGTAAAAATCAATGCGTTTGTTTCTTCTGTGGGTGATATTTTTATTGATAAACCCTATCAAGACTTAGATTTTTCTAAAATTGAAAATAATCCGGTTCGTTGTCCGGATGAAGTTACGGCAGCCAAAATGGAAGAATTAATTCGTTCTATAAGAAAAGACGGTGACACAGTTGGCGGAACGATAACCTGCGTGATTCAAAATGTTCCAATTGGTTTAGGTGAACCTGTTTTTGATAAATTGCATGCTGAATTAGGAAAAGCCATGTTGTCCATCAATGCAGTAAAAGGTTTTGAATTTGGAAGCGGCTTTTGTGGAGCAAGAATGAAAGGAAGCGAGCACAACGATTTATTTAATGAAAACGGAACTACAAAATCCAATTTATCTGGAGGAATTCAGGGCGGAATTTCTAACGGAATGGATATCTATTTTAGAGTAGCATTCAAACCTGTTGCCACCATCATGCAGAAACAAACAACAATTGATAAAGAAGGAAATTCTGTTGATTTAGAAGGAAAGGGAAGACATGATCCGTGTGTGGTGCCAAGAGCTGTTCCCATCGTGGAGGCAATGGCAGCTATCGTATTAGCAGATTTTTACTTATTACAAAAAACTTATAAATAAAACTATGAAACTAGCTTTACATTGGAAGATTCTTATCGGAATGATTCTTGGATTGGTCTTTGGGTATCTAATGAAAAACATGGAACTCAAAGAAATTGTTGTCGATTGGATAAAGCCTTTCGGAACAATTTTTATCAATTTATTAAAAATGATAGCAGTTCCGTTGATTGTTGTTTCATTGATAGTCGGACTTTCTGACTTAAAAGACATTTCAAAATTATCTAAACTTGGAGGAAGAACGGTTGCTTTGTATTTATTTTCAACTATTTGTGCCGTTTCTATTGGATTAGTTTTAGCAAATTTAATTAGACCTGGTGATTATATTAATGATGAATCTAGAAAAAGTTTATTAGATAATTTTGCCGGTGATGCAGCTCAAAAAATTGAATTGGCAGAAAAAGCAAAAAACAGTGGTCCTTTACAACCTTTGGTAGATGTGGTACCGGATAATTTTTTTATGGCGATGACAGACAATGCCTCAATGTTACAAGTCATTCTTTTTGTAATTTTAATTGGAATAGGTTTAATTTTAATCGACGAAAACAAAGCCAAGCCTGTTGTAGATTTTTTCAAGGGTTTGAACGATGTAATCTTAAAAATAATAGACATCATCATGCTTGGAGCTCCAATAGGTGTGTTTGCTCTAATGGCCGCATTAATGGTAGAGATTCCTGATTTTTCTACTCTAAATGCACTTTTGATTTATGCGTTAACAGTTGTGCTTGGACTTTCTGTGATGGTTTTTGTTTTATATCCAACTTTGTTGATTGTTTTGGCGAAATATTCTCCGGTTAAATTTTTTAAAGCTATTTCTCCAGCTCAATTATTAGCATTTTCAACGAGTTCAAGTGCTGCAACTTTGCCTGTTACAATGGAGAGAGTGACTGAACATGTAGGTGTTGATGAAGAGGTTTCCAGTTTTGTTTTACCATTAGGAGCCACTGTAAATATGGACGGAACTAGTTTATATCAAGCTGTCGCCGCTGTATTTATTGCTCAAGCAATGGGAATTCCGTTGGATTTACAAACACAATTAATGATTGTGGTTACAGCCACTTTGGCATCCATTGGTTCTGCTGCTGTGCCAAGTGCCGGAATGGTAATGCTCGTAATTGTTTTGGGACAAGCCGGAATTCCTGAAGCTGGATTGGCTTTGGTTTTTGCAATTGACAGACCTTTAGATATGTGTAGAACCGTAGTAAATGTAACGAGTGACGCAACAGTTGCTACGGTTGTTGCAAGTTCAGTTGGGAAAATTAATACATAAAAATATAATAATTAAAAAATAAATGTTATTTTCGTGGAATAATTTTTAAATAAATAATCTTATGAAAAAACTACTACTTACATTTTCTTTGTTGTTTTCATTAACAACTTTTTCTCAAATAACTATTTTTGAGGACAGTTTTGAAGCTTATGATGATTTTTCTACAAATGCTTTTGGCAACTGGACTGGATTGGATTTAGATTTACTAAACACATATCTTCCTTCTGGAATGCCTGATGGTGTTGAGTTATGGGGTACTGCTGGAGATCCTCAATCATTTATGGTATTTAATCCTACAGCAGCACAAGTAACTAATTCTACAGAAGCTTGTGCGACCGACACTGAAGACAGAAATTTTAACCCAAGAACAGGTAGCAAATATGCTGGATGTTGGGCTGGAATTCCAAATTCAAACGATCAAGTGGGTGTTGGAGCTAATGATGATTGGTTGGTGAGTCCGGCTATTCAACTTGGTAGTGCTGGTAACGTTTTGAGATTTTGGATTAAAGGACTTTCAACTTGTTATGGTAATGAAAAATATAGAGTTGGTATTTACGTTGGAAATGGTACACCAACATCAAGTAGTGATTTTACTGTGATATCAGGAATTCCTATTTTGCAAACTACTACTGATTGGACAGAGCGTATTATTAACATTAATCAAACTTATGCTGGTCAAGTTGTTAGATTTGGTATTAGATGTATATCTGATGACAGATACTTTTTTATGGTTGATGATTTCAAAGTAACTGCAACAACTTTAGGAGTTAATGATGTATTAAGCTCTAAATTTGCCGTTTATCCAAATCCTTCAAATTCTTTCGTAACAATTACCAACAACGATTCAATTTTATTAAGTAATGTATCGTTTACAGATTTAAATGGAAGAACAGTTAAGAACCAAGATTTCACTGGCGTTAGTTCTGCAGAAATTAATGTGTCTGACTTAACAACTGGAATTTATTTCATGAATGTTAACACTGATCAAGGTATGGTAACTAAAAAGTTTGTTAAAAACTAAACAAGTTAGTATAAAATATAAAGCCTTTCTAAATTATTAGAAAGGCTTTTTTATTTTGAGTTATTTTTTTTCTATTCAATTCTAAAACCATCCGGTAAAACAGCACCTTTTTTAACCACAATAATACCTTCTTTAATTGTGTACAATGGTGTGTTACTATCTTCTAAATGTTTTCCACCGTTTAAGTAAACATCATTGCCAATTCTACAATTTTTATCCACTATGGTGTTGTTGATGTAGCAACGCTTTCCAATCCCAATATTTTTGATGTTACTAGCAATATTTTGATTCAATTCATCTAAGTTTTGATAATAATCGCTACCCATTACATACGAATTTTTGATTATTGTACCTTCATCCACACGAGCACGAATTCCAATAACAGAATGTTCGATAATGGCTGAATTCAAAATACAACCTTCTGCTACAATAGATTTTTCAATAGTTGTTTTTCCTAATGTTTTTCCAGGAGGTAAAACCCTTGCACGAGTGTAAATTTTACTATTATTATCAAATAAATTAAACTTCGGAATATCATCGGTTAAACCTAAATTGGCTTCAAAAAACGAATCTATATTTCCAATATCTGTCCAATATCCTTCGTATTGATAACTTAGTATTCGTTGATTTCCAATAGCTTGAGGAATAATTTCTTTGCCAAAATCTTTCGTGTCCGGATTTTTCATCAAGTCAATCAATAAATCACGATTGAAGATGTAAATTCCCATTGAAGCCAAATAATGTCTACCTTCATTTTTCATTTCATCACTCACATCAGAAGTCCATTGTGGTAGTAATTCTGCAGAAGGTTTTTCTATAAAAGATGAAATAAAACTGTTTTCATCGGTTTTTAAAATTCCAAATTCAGGAGCTTCTTTAGCTGAAACCGGTAAAGTAGCAATCGTAATTGATGCACCACTTTTTTGATGAGCATTAATCATTTCATTAAAATCCATTTGATACAATTGATCGCCGGATAAAATCAGAGCATAATCGAATTCATGATTCAAAAAGTGCTGCATACATTGACGAACCGCATCGGCCGTTCCTTGAAACCAAGTAGGATTATCCGGAGTTTGTTCAGCGGCCAAAATATCGACAAAAGCAGTACTGAAATAACTAAAATGATAGGTATTTTTGATGTGTTGATTTAAGGAAGCCGAGTTAAATTGCGTCAATACAAACATTCGTTTAATGTCTGAATTAATACAATTTGAAATAGGAATATCCACTAAACGATATTTTCCTGCAATCGGAACAGCCGGTTTCGAACGACTTTCGGTTAATGGATACAATCGTGAGCCTTGTCCTCCTCCTAAAATAATGGCTAATACTTCTTTTTTCATGTTTTAATTTTTTAATGATTGGTAAACATCGATATATTCTTGTGCAACTTTATCCCATGAATGGTCAATTTGCATGATCGTTTTTCTGGTTGAGTCAAAAAGTTTCGTATAATTATATAGATCAATCGCTCTCGTTATCGAATGATTAACGTCGTAAACGCTGGTTTTATCGTGGCAAATTCCAAATCCGCCATCACCAATGTCTACTACGGTATCTTTGAGTCCGCCTGTTCTTCTCACAATCGGAATTGTGCCGTATCGTAAAGCATACAACTGATTTAATCCACACGGTTCAACTCTCGAAGGCATCAATAAATAATCTGCTCCGGCATAAATAATGTGAGCTAATTTTTCGTTGTAACCAATATAAGCATTGTAATTTCCGCTGTAAAAATGGGTTAGTTGCGTCAAACTGTTTTCCACATTCGAATCGCCTGAACCTAAAATTAAAATGTTGATTTCGTTTGGATTTCGACTTAATGCAATGCTACAAATTTCGGGCAATAAATCAGCTCCTTTTTCGCCAACTAATCTTCCAATAAATGTGAAAAGTGGTTTGGTTGGATCTAAATTAAATTGTTCGCAAAGGAACTTTTTGTTCTTCTCTTTTCCTGCTTTTAGATTTTTTACATCATAATTAAATTCAAGCATTTCGTCAGTTTTCGGATTCCAAACTTCATTGTCAATTCCGTTTAAAATTCCGAGGCATTTTGGTCGTTCAAAACGTAATAAATTTTCTAAACCATTTGCTTTTTCGCTCATTTCATCTAAATAACTTGGCGAAACGGTGGTGACTTTCCAAGCACATTTTATCGCTGAAGCAAGCGGATTGATGATTCCATTCCATTCTAAAAATCCTAAACGAGAAGAACTCACTTGCGGCAAATAATGCAATTTATCAAAACCAAACCATCCTTGGTATTGGCCGTTATGAATAGTTAAAACCGTTGGAACACGATTCAAATGTTGATAAATTGGTGCATGCGACATCATAAACGGAATCAATCCAGTGTGATGATCGTGGCAATGAATGATATCAGGAACTTGATTGGTTTCTGTTAGCCAATTTAGAAATGCCACTTGAAACGCTGTAAATCGTTCCGTATCATCTTGATAGGAATAAACATTAGGTCGGTCAAATAATTCAGGAATGGCTATCAAATACAATTCAAATCCAAGTTTATTGGTTTTTTCTTTTAGAATTGTATATGAAAATTGAAACCATCCCAATCGCAATTGACCTTGATGAATAGTTTCAAATTCGTTTTCATTGGTAAATTTATTATCATAACCAGGTACAACCACTTTGGCATGTTGACCTAATTTGTTTAAATATTTTGGTAAAGCACCCACCACATCGGCTAAACCGCCCACTTTTGCCACCGGATAACATTCGGCACTAATATGAATAATTTCCATTTATTTTTTCCATTTAATATTACATCCGATACTTGGCTTTTGATTCGGGTTGACGGTTCTGTTATACAAAACACTATCAATAGCTCCCCTTAAATCGTTTCCGCTTAATGGGATGCCGTTGCCGGGACGTGAATCGTCTAATTGTCCGCGGTAAACCAATTTGTCCTGATTGTCAAAAAGAAAGAAATCGGGCGTGCAAGCTGCTCCGAAAGCTTTGGCAACTTCTTGTGTTTCATCATACAAATACGGAAATTCAAATTTATTTTCAAAAGCAAATTCAGTCATTAATTCCGGACTATCTTCCGGATATTGTGTCGCATCATTGCTTGAAATGGCTACGATTCCGATGCCTTGTACACGGTAATCATTGGCAACCAAAATAATTTCATCTATCACATGATGCACAAACGGACAATGATTGCAGATAAAAAAAACTAACGTTCCTTTTTCGCCTTTGCAATCTGAAAACGTGAAAAAATCATTGGAATTGGTGTCTTTTAAATGAAAGTTTGGAGCTAAAGTTCCTAAAGAAATCATGCTTGATTCTGTTCTTGCCATTACTGCGGATAATTTTTTTAAGTTAATGCTTAAAGTTAAGAATTTTTAGATTGATATTCTTATTTTTGAGTTTAAATTTTTAAGAATAAATTATTATGTTGAGTTGGGAAGAATTTGAAAAGATAGAAATGCGAATTGGAACTATTTTAGAAGTAAATGATTTTCCTGAAGCTCGAAAACCTGCCTATCAGTTAACAATTGATTTTGGAGATGAAATTGGAATTAGAAAAACATCTGCTCAAATTACGAAACGATATAGTAAAGAAGAATTAATAGGAAAGCAAATTGTAGCCGTCGTGAACTTTCCAAAAAAACAAATCGGGAAATTTATGAGTGAGTGTTTGGTACTCGGTTCTGTAGGAGCAGAGAATGATATTATCTTGCTTTCTTCTGACAAGAAAGTTGAAAATGGCTTACGAATTGGATAAAAAAAATCCCTTCGAAAAGAAGGGATTTAAGTTTTAAATATCGTCGAAATCAATGTCGGTAAAACTCGCTTTTGGAGCATCTTCACTTTCAACTGTTTCAGAAGTATATTCTTTTTTGAAATCTTTTTGATGTCTTTCTGAAATAACTTCTTCACCTTTATGGTCTAAAACATAGGCAGTCATATCGTCTAGAATTTCTTTAAAAGCGACAAAATCTTCTTTGTATAAATAAATTTTGTGTTTTTTAAAGTGGAAAGAACCATCTTCTTCTGTAAATTTTTTACTTTCTGTGATGGTAATGTAATAGTCGTCTGCTTTGGTTGCTCTAACATCGAAGAAATAGGTTCTTCTGCCTGCTCTTAAAACTTTAGAAAAAATTTCGTCTTTTTCTAACATTTCGTTTTCTCTCATAATCTTTCTGTCAAATTTAGTGTTGAATGTAGTAACCAAAAATCTAAAAAATAATTGAATTATCAAAAAATTACGACAATTCTTTTTCAGAAAGTTGTTTCAAATACAATTCTTTATAATAACCTTCTTGATTTAATAATTGAAAATGAGTGCCTTGTTGTATAATTTCTCCTTCTTCGAGGATGATAATTTTATCTGCATTTTTAGCTGATGAAACACGATGGCTGACAATTAGTGTAGTTTTATTTTTACAAATCTCAAATAAGTTATTCAGAATTTGTTCTTCCGTTTCTGTATCAACGGCAGATAAGCAATCATCAAAAAGCAAAATTTCAGGATCTTTTATAATTGCTCTGGCAATTGAAACCCGCTGTTTTTGTCCTCCGGAAAGTGTGATTCCTCTTTCACCTAAAACAGTATCATATTTATTTTTAAAGTTGATGATATTGTCGTGAACGATGGCTTGTTTAGCCGCTTCAATAACTTCCTCATCTGTGGCATCTTCTTTTCCGAATTTGATATTATTTTTGATGCTATCCGAAAACAAAAAGGCATCTTGCGGAACAATTCCAATGCTGTTTCGTAAATCATGCAGATTTAAATCGGCCAATTTTTTTCCATCCATAGTAATCGAACCTTTTTCCACATCATATAATCTGCAAATCAAAGAAAGAAGTGTAGATTTTCCTGAACCTGTTTTTCCTAAAATAGCTAAGGTTTCACCTTTCTTCACTTCAAATGAAATATCTTTTAAAGCTTGAATATTAGTGTCTTCATAAGTAAAACTCACATTTTTAAAAGCTATGGAACCTTGAATCGTATCGTTATTTGGATTATGGTTTTTAATTTCCGGTTCAATTTTTAAAAATTCGTTGATACGTTTTTGAGAGGCTTCGGCTTCCTGAACCAATGACGAAACCCATCCGATAGATGCAACTGGCCAAGTAAGCATGTTGACATACAAAATAAATTCGGCTATAGTACCAATGTTTTCAATAGTTCCGTCTACATACATCATTCCGCCGAAATAAATCACAACTAAGTTGCTCAATCCAATCAACAAAATCATTAATGGTCCAAATAATGAATTTACTAATGCTAAACTCATATTCTTATCACGACTTTCTTGTGCTAAACCGTTAAATTCTTTTTTGTTTTGTCCTTCCAAAGCATAGGCTTTTATCACTCTAATTCCGGAAAACATTTCCTGTGAAAAACTGGAAAGTGTAGATAGATTTTCTTGATAAATGCGACTTCTGTTATTGATTTCCACACTCAATTTAAAAATGAAGTAGGAGAGAAGCGGCAATGGGAGAATAGTATATAAGGTCAGTTTAGGTGAAACATTATACATATATATAATCACAATGGCAAAGCGGATGAAGGTGTTGATGGTGTACATAACGGCCGGACCAACATACATACGGACTTTACCCACATCTTCCGAAATCCGGTTCATTAAATCTCCCGTTCGGTTTCTTTTGTAAAAACTTTGCGATAAACGTTCATATTGTTGAAAAACTTCATTCTTCAGGTCGAATTCAACATGGCGAGACATTACTATCAAAGTTTGTCGCATTAAAAACGTCAAAAATCCTGCAATTACAGTTGCTCCAATGATTAATCCTAAACTAATGAGCAGTTCTTTTTTGATTAAACTGGTGTCGCTAATTGGGTTTTTAATATACGCATCAATAATATTCATTGATTTACTTACTAGTTTTGGAATAAATAGTGAGAATATTTGTGCAACAATTGTAATGATAATACCTAACAAAAAACGGTATTTATATTTTATGAAATATTTATTTAAATAATGTAGTTCTTTCATGTTATTTAATTCAGATGAGAGGCTATGGGTTAAAAAGTGTTAAAAAATTGAGAATTGTGTTATTTTAAAATTATCTTCAATTCGTGTTTGTTATTAACAGATTGCTAAAATTATTAAATTTTATTGCGTTCTTTTGATTTTAGTGCTACTTTTGTTATGTCTTTTTGACAAAGTCATAATTTTACCAATTAAATATTCAACTATGATAGCAGAAGTAACAACTCCTAAAGAACTTCAAAAAATGGATCCGGTTTTTGGACAAGTATCCTTTGATAATCATGAGCAAATTGTTTTTTGCAATGACAAAGATACTGGTTTAAAGGCAATAATTGGAATTCATAACACAGTTTTAGGACCAGCATTGGGTGGAACAAGAATGTGGAACTACACCAATGAATGGGAAGCTTTGAACGATGTTTTACGTTTATCACGCGGAATGACTTTTAAATCTGCTATCACAGGATTAAACCTTGGCGGAGGAAAAGCAGTGATTATTGGTGATGCTAAAACGCAAAAAACACCGGAATTAATGCGAAAGTTTGGTGAATTCGTTCATTCATTAAGCGGAAAGTATATTACTGCAGAGGATGTAGGAATGCAGACCGAAGATATGGATACTGTGAGAGATGTAACACCTTACGTAACCGGAATTTCTGAATCAAGAGGTGGATCAGGAAACCCCTCTCCCGTAACTGCTTTTGGTGTTTACATGGGAATGAAAGCAGCTGCAAAATATAAATTTGGTTCAGAATCATTAGCCGGAATCAAAGTTTTGGTGCAAGGAATTGGCCATGTTGGCGAAACTTTGGTTGATTATTTAACAAAAGAAGGTGCAATTGTGACCATTTCTGATATAAATGAAGCTCGTTTGAAAGAAGTTGGTGCTCATTATGGTGCAAAAGTTTTCAATGGTTCTGATCTATATGCAGCCGATGTTGACATTTATGCTCCTTGTGCATTAGGAGCTACCATCAATGATGATACAGTTTATAAATTGAATGCCTCTATTGTAGCCGGTGCAGCCAATAATCAATTAGCAAATGAAAACATTCACGGAAAAATTCTTCAAGAAAGAGGAATTTTGTATGCTCCCGATTTCTTAATCAACGCCGGTGGAATCATAAATGTTTATGCAGAAATTGAACATTATGACAAAGCAGAAGCAATGAGAAGAACGGAAAACATCTACAATACAACGTTGGAAATCTTTGATTATGCTGTGAAAAACAATATCACAACGCATCAAGCAGCTTTAACAATTGCTCAAAATAGAATAAATCTACGTAAAAAAGAAAGCGGGAAATAAATTTTTCCGATAAATAATACTATTTTTGTGACGTCCTACGGGGCGTCACTAATTTTTTAAAAAGTTCTTACAACGTGTTAAACAGGAGACATATTCGGGTAAAAGTATTGCAAACCATTTATGCAATGCATCAGAGCGGTTCTGATCAATTGGAAAAAGAAGAAAAATTCTTATTCGCAAGTATCGAAAGTATTCAGGATTTATATTTGATTGTGGTTTCTGCCTTAGTTGAAATCAGAAAAAAAGAAGAAGATTTTTTGGAGAAAGCTTCCAAGAAACATTTAGCCACTGAAAAGGACTTAAAGCCAAACAGAAAATTTATTACAAATCGTGTCTTACTTGCTTTGGAAGAGAATAATTCGCTTTCCATCGCTTTAGAAAAACGAAAAATCAACAATTGGAGTCAAAATGATGACCTTATTTTGATTCTATTGGAAGACATCAAAAAGAGTTCGCTTTATCAAAATTATTTGTCAGACAAGACAGATTCGTTTGAAAACGATAAAAAATTCTTGGCAGATATGTTCACTGAGTTAGTTGCATCTAACGAAAAATTGTATGATTATTTAGAAGATTATAAACTCACTTGGGTGGATGATATTCCGTTGGTAAACACAATGATTCTTAAGCAATTGAAACATATTGACGAGGGTGTTGAAAAATCGTTTGCTGTTTTACCATTATATAAAGATGCCGAAGACAAAGATTTTGCTCGCGATTTATTCAGAAAAACAGTTTTAAACGAAAATGAATTAGCTAAAGAATATATCGATAGAACGCCAAATTGGGATCCGGATCGTATTTCTGAAGTTGATACTATCATGTTGAAAATGGCTATTTGTGAGTTTTTGCGATTTCCATCTATTCCCGTTAAAGTAACTATAAACGAGTATTTGGAGATAGCGAAAGAATATGCCACACCAAAAAGCAGTATTTTTATAAACGGAGTTTTAGACAACTTAGTCAAAGATTTCCAAAAAGCAGATAAATTAAAGAAAACCGGAAGAGGTTTAATGTAATTTTTAAATTCAACTAACTATGTTAAGAAAATCAATTTTTGCGATGTTCGTTTTTGCATCATTACTTTCTTGTAAAAAAGAAGATGCACTTTCTAAAATCGATCCAAACAGTAAAGATATTCCAATCAATGAATATGTTGGAAATCCACAAGCAACACCAGCACAAGAAAATCCGGTTAAACAAAATACAAATCCGGAGACAAATCAAGTAACTCCACCACCGGCAGACGGTAAATATCCGGTAATGACGTTCAACAAAAAAGAACATGATTTTGGTGTAATAAATGAAGGTGCTAAAGTAGAAACAACTTTTACTTTTACCAATACAGGAGAAGCCGACTTAATTATTGCTAATGCTTCAGGATCATGTGGTTGTACTGTTCCTGAATTCCCAAAAGAACCAATTAAACCAGGCAAAACAGGAAAAATGAAAGTATCTTTCGACAGTAACGGAAAACCTGGAATGCAACAAAAATCGGTTAACATCACAGCTAATACAGCTTCCGGAAAAGATGTTTTAACCATCAAAGCAAACGTAACACCAAAACCAAAAGCAGATGCTCCTGCTGTAACTAATCAATAATATGGAAAATATTCAATCGTTATTACCGTTTTTATTAATGTTTGTGGTCATTTATTTTTTTATGATCAGACCGCAACAAAAACGTGCAAAACAAGAAAAAGAATTTGAAAGCAGTTTAAAAGTAGGCGATAGAATTATCACCAAAAGCGGACTTCACGGAAAAATTGCAGAAGTATCAGAAGGTACAGTGGTGATTGAAACCATGTCCGGAAAATTAAAAATGGAACGCTCAGCTATTTCTATGGAAATGAGTGCCAAATTAGTAGAAAAGAAATAATTATTTTCGATACTTATCATTTAAACCGATGTTTGCCAAAAGCATCGGTTTTATTTTTTCAAAACGGTCGTGTTTTGTTTTTTCCTGTTTGGCAGAATCAATGTATTCGATGAATTCTTTTTGTTTAAAGGGTGAAAAAGCATTGAATTTTTCAACCAAAGTGGTATCTTCATTCAATTTTGAAAGAAAAAAATCAGACGGTTTTACTTCTTTTTTTTCCGGCTTAATCGAAAGTCCGTTTTTTTCATTTTCAATGGCTTGATTGACGTAGTGAAGAACTAATTTTTCGTTTACTTCTTCTTTTGATGTAAATCGCCATTGTCGTAATCCTTTCGTAACACCTTCTCCGGCATTCACCAACACATTTTTTTCATCTGAAAGAAAGACACCATTAAAAAACCAAATCGTAAAATAGTCTTTAAATCCGCCAATTCCAATGATGTTGCGGTTGTTCCAAGTATAAACAATTCCGCCCCATTTGGTGGTTTCTACTAAATCGGTTTTCACGATGATGGATTTGAGTAATTCAATTTCTTCAAGCCATTTTTGATTTCTGTTCCAAGTTTTTTTGTCTTCCATAATTGTAAAAATAAAAAGCCTCTGATTTACAGATTAAAAATAAATAAAATCAGCAAATCAGCGGCAACTTAAAATTCGATTTATCTATGATAATTTTTTTTCTAAAAATTCGTGAGATTCGTGAAATTCGTGGCAAAAAAAAAGCCACTGATTACTTCGTCTGTTCAACCTTCGGTTTCGGGTCACAGATTAAAATAAATAGAATCAGCAGATCAGCGGCAACTTGAAATTAGTAGCAAAAAAATAGCCACTGATTCGCTGATTAAAAATAAAAATAATCAGCGAATCAGCGGCTATAAAAAGTATAATTTATTTCTTCTCCGCAGTTAATTCCGCAATTTTCACAATTACTTCCACCGCTTTTTGCATACTTTCCACCGGAACATATTCATATTTCCCGTGAAAGTTGTGTCCGCCCGCAAAAATATTCGGACAAGGCAAACCTTTATAGGATAGTTGACAACCATCTGTTCCGCCACGAATAGGTTTGATAAGCGGTTTGATGTCTAACTTTTTCATTGCTTTTTCGGCAATTTTTACAATATGAAAAACCGGTTCTACCTTTTCTTTCATATTATAATATTGGTCTTTGATTTCGATAATGGCGATATCATCACCAAATTGTTTTTTAAATTTTTTATTGAATTTAGCCGTTAAATCATGCAAAAACTCTTTTCTTTTTTTGAATAATTTTTTGTCATGGTCGCGAATAATTAACAAAACCGTGCTTTCTTCAATGCTTCCTGTAATTCCGGTTACGTGAAAAAATCCTTCATAACCTTTGGTTTCTTCCGGCACTTCTTTTTTTGGTAATTTGGATATGAATTTGGAAGCCAACAACATCGAATTAATCATTTTTCCTTTCGCATAACCCGGGTGAACGCTTTTTCCTTTGAAGATAATTTTTGCTCCGGCAGCATTAAAGTTTTCATATTCCAATTCGCCAATCTGACTGCCATCCATCGTATAAGCCCAGTCGGCTCCAAATTTTTCTACATCAAAATGATGAGCACCACGACCAATTTCTTCATCGGGCGTAAAACCAACCCGAATTTTTCCGTGTTTGATTTGAGGATTCTTGATTAGAAATTCCATTGCGGTAACAATTTCGGTAATTCCGGCTTTGTCATCGGCACCTAAAAGAGTAGTTCCGTCTGTTGTAATGATGGTTTGTCCTTTGTACTGCAACAAATCGCTAAAATAGGAGGGAGACAACACAATATTTTGCTCGGCATTCAACACAATATCTTTGCCATCATAATTTTGGATGATTTGCGGTTTCACATTTGCACCCGTAAAATCCGGCGTAGTGTCATAATGCGAAATAAAACCAATCACCGGAACTTCATGTTCTACATTGCTTGGTAAAGTAGCCATGATATAGCCTTTTTCGTCCATCGTTACATCATCCATGCCAATGTCTTTCAGTTCTTTGACTAAATTATTGGCTAATACTAATTGTTTTTTTGAACTTGGAGTGGTTTCTGAATTCGGATCAGATTCGGTGTCAATCGTTACATAGCTGATGAACCGGTCGATGATATGTTGCATAAAAATAAATAATTTGTGGTCATTAATGGATAGCAAAGATACGGATTGATTTAAAAAGAGGGCGATAAGATTTAGAAACGTAGTTGTTCTATTTTTTTGCGGGTGGGAGAATACTCCGTACGGTTAGAAGAATACAGCGTGCAGGTGGAGTAATACTCCGTGCGGATGGGAGAATTTAAAAGGCGGGTGAAAGAATTTTATTTGCTAAGAAATAGAGATATTTTGTAGAGGGGGGGGGTATTTTTTGGATGATTACTGCCAACGTTTGGCCGCTAACCGAAGTTGCCGATGAAAGCGAACTGAGTTCTCTCTGCCAAGATAATGTTTCTTCATGAAAAGCTTCCGGCTGCCGAAAATCGGCAATTTTGGTTAGCGGCGGTTGTGCTACGTTCATATATTTTTTCTAACTATTATTTCGTGTTTATAGTTGCCTTTTAAAATATTCATAATACGTTTTTCAGTGTAATTACTAATATTTCTGCCAAGGATAATTTCTTGCAAAGATTCTTTATTAAATCTTATTCCGCCCGATTGAAGTTTAATTAATCTTAATTCTTCTTCAAATTTATATTTTGAAAGTTTGCTTAGAAAATTGATTTCTAATTCTTTTTCCAAAATGGGATTTGAATAATCAGGTTTTGGAAGTTCTTTATAATATTTTACTTCCTCCAATTCTCTAAAAAATGCATTATCATTTTCAGTTTCAAATCCTAAACAAAACCCAGTTTCATTCTCAGCAAATTCATTCCACATTTTTTTATTGCTAGGCTTTCCTGTGAAACAAGTTATTCCGATACAATTTTGTTTGAAGTTTTTAAACAAATTTTCAAAACTTCGATCGTCTGGATTTTGCATGGGCAAGATAAGACCTTTTGGAGGAGTTAAATGTTTTATTACTTCGATGGAATAATTATTTAAGTCAGTTTCAAATTGATTGACGATTTGAATAGTTGGAATTTGTTTATGAGGTAAATTAGAATCTAAGTTATCATCGAAATTATTTGGCGATCTAAACCATAATTCACTTTTTACAAGATTTGTCAGATGATTTCTTTTAGGCGGACAGTATTTGTAGATTTTCATTTGGACGATAATTTTGACGAATGTCGCACAACTTATTTATATGTCTGACAAAATCAGACTTATCTACCCCAAATTGGGTGTATATGTCTGATGATCGTTAGATTTATTTTCTCAAATTTAATAAATAAATCTTACAAATCATCAAAACGGTTTTATTCACGTATTTTTATTTTGAAGCACAATTTTCTAGCCCCGATTGCAGCGGAAAGCCTTTTGTGAAGAAAATCTATTTTTTCTTGGTGTGGCAGAGCGACCAACGGAAGCTCCTGCTGAACCTTAGAAAAAAAGGTTTTTGAGCAAAAGCTTGTAGCGGAAAGCGGGATTAGCTTCTCTTCTCCTCTTTATATTCCAAAATATCACCCGGTTGACAATCTAACGCATTACAAATAGCTTCCAGAGTAGAGAACCGGATTGCTTTTGCTTTTCCTGTTTTTAGAATAGAAAGGTTGGACAACGTGAGATCAACTTTTTCGGATAGCTCATTAAGCGACATTTTTCTCTTTGCCATCATGACATCTACATTTACTATAATTGGCATGGCTTAAACGGTTAAATCATTTTCTTCTTGAATTTCTACACCTCTTGCAAAAATGGTGGCAATAACATACACAACTGCCGCCATGAGAACAAACGCCTGACTATCTGCCCAAAATGGGTTTAAGGTGTCTATTTGTAGACCATAGTGTTCAAGGTTTTTAACGATTCCTTGAGCGATGTAACTGATGAGTCCTATTGATAGTGTTAAGTAGCTAATTTTTGTGATTTTATTGGATACATAAGTGCTGAATGGTTTAGACAAATCAATTTTCATCAAAAGCATGATAACAAGATAGAATAGATAGGCTTTGAGAATCGAGATGAAAAGGATAAAACCATACACACCAAAAAAAACGGGTTTACTATTTTCATACATTTCACTTAAATCTAATTTTTGATATAAGTTTTGTACGACTTCAGGTTTGAAAATACTGAAAACAAAATTGACTACTAAACCGCCGACTTCAATACACAAGCCAACGAAAATGATCCAAGCAACGATGTGCAGAACTGTAAACACGAAATTATTCTTTTTTGACATAACTATTTGAGTTTAATATTATGGTGCAATAATATAAAATATTTATTGAATAGCAATAAAAATATGTTGTTTTTTATAAAATATTTGTTTTAATGTAAAAAACATCAATGACAATTTCAGATTATTTTTAATTTCCTGTTTGTAAAATTGGAGGTATAGTTGAAAAAAAGCTTATAAAGAGGAGGAAAGACTTATATAAAAAAACAGAAAGGCCATCATTGCTGATGGCCCTTCCATAACTATTGGTTTGAAAAATGCTTAGTTTTTCACAAACTTTTGATTAAAACTAAGATCGTTGAGGGTTGTATTCAAGATATACATACCACTATTTAAATCGCTTACGTCAATGTTGTTAGGGTCTGAAACGGTTTTAACTTGTCTTCCGCTTAGGTCGTAAATCGTTGCTTTGAAATTTTCGTAGTCAAAAGGAATGGAAAGAGTAATGGTTTCTCTTGCCGGATTTGGATATAACGAAACGGAATTCAAATCAAAATTATTTACACTTAAAGGTATTTGCGGTAGCGGAATTAAATTGCCACCCGAAGCCAAAGCAACCCAAAGTCCAAAAGCAGGTCCATTACTATTTACAGAAGGATCAAGGAAACCACTTGCTAACACAGTAATAGCTGCACCGTCTAATCCTAATGTTTGAAGTGGAGCTTGGTAAGAAGCCACAGTTACTGTTCCGGTTGCATCACGAACATCTAACGTGAAATCAAGATTTGGTAATTCTAAATAACCTTGAAATTCAGGAAAAGAAATATTATCAACAATTGTTCCGGCTGGTACAGACGTTTCAACTACATCAACAGTTGGTGCATCCGGTGAACCGTGATTTACTAAAACATCTGTATTTGTTGCAACTGAAGCCGCTTCACGACCTTGAGCAAACACATTGATGGCAAAGTTTGGCTCTACGGAATATCCTGTTGGACTCACAATTCCATTGGCAACCAAAATATACGTTTCACCTTCGGTTAAAGTAGCTGTTAAATTATATAAGCTTTCCGCAGAAGAAGTACTGGTTGACGGAGCAACGTCTATACTTAATTCAACTCCGGCAGGCACATCGATAAATGGTGTTGCAGTTCTGAAAGCAAAATCGTTTAGTAATAATTCATCATTCACATACACATCCACTAAAGCCGCAGCTAAATCAGGAGAGTTGTGAATAGCTTGCAAACGTGCAGTTGGTGTTTCTACTAATGGCAGCGGAATTAAATCACCACCCGAAGCCAACGCTACCCATAATCCGAATGCTGGACCATTGCTGTTTACAGATGGGTCAAGGAAACCGCTTGCTAAAACTGTGATGGCAGCACCTTCAAGACCTAATGTTTGTAAAGGAGCTTGATAAGAAGCTACGGTTACTGTTCCGGTTGCATCACGAACATCAAGTATGAAATCAAGATTTGGTAATTCTAAATAAGGAGAATATTGAGGATAAGAAATATTATCTATAAGTGTTCCGGCTGGTAGGGAGGTTTCTACCACATCAACTGTTGGAGCATCCGGTGAACCATGTACAACTATCACATCTGTATTGGTTGGAACCGAAGCCTCTTCTCTGCCAATTGGCAATGCATAAAGTTCAAACGGTTGGTTTGGAGAATAGCCTGTTGGCGAAACGATTCCGCTCGCTACAATAATATAAGTTTCTCCTTCTTCAAGCGTTGCTGTTATGTTGTAAAGACTTTCTGCAGAAGAAGTACTGGTTGAAGGAGCAACATCGATGGTTAATTCTACTCCGGCTGGAATATCAATAAATGGTGTTGCAGTTCTGAAGGCAAAATCATTTAAAAACAATTCGTCATTTACATAAATATCTACTACAGCAGCTGCTAAATCAGGGGAGTTATGAATAGCTTGAACGCGAGCCGTTGGAGTTTCCACTAAAGGTAACGGAATCAAATCTCCACCTGAAGCTAACGCCACCCATAGTCCAAAAGCAGGTCCATTACTATTTACTGATGGATCTAGGAAACCACTTGCTAACACTGTAATTGCTGCTCCATCTAATCCTAAAGTTTGAAGCGGAGCTTGGTAAGAAACTACTGTTACAGTTCCGGTTGCATCACGAACGTCTAATGTAAAGTCAAGATTTGGTAATTCTAAATAGCCTGCAAAATTAGGGAAAGAGATGTTGTCTACGATTGTTCCTGCAGGTAAAGAAGTTTCAACCACATCAACGGTAGGAGCATCAGGCGAACCGTGGTTTACTAGAACGTCAGTATTGGTTGTAACAGAAGCAGCTTCACGACCTTGTGCAAATACATTAATGGCAAAGTTTGGTCCAACAGAATATCCGGTTGGACTCACAATTCCGTTAGCAACTAAAATGTAAGTTTCGCCATCTGCTAAAGTAGCTGTTAGATTATATAAACTTTCGGCAGAGGATGTACTTGTTGACGGAGCTACATCAATACTTAATTCTACACCGGCAGGAACATCAATAAAAGGTGTTGCCGTTCTGAAAGCGAAATTGTTTAGTAACAGTCCACCATTCACATAAACGTCAACCTGAGTTGCAGCCAGATCCGGTGAATTGTGAATAACTTGAACTCTTGCAGTCTGTGCTATACTAATGTTGCTTAAAAACACTAGGCTTAGCCAAAGTAATTTAGTAATTTTTTTCATAGTCTTTATGTTTTTTGTTTAATGTTATAAAATTAATAATAAACAAAATGTAAAATATAAATTTAACTTTATTTAGCATGTTTTTAACAGTTGTTTTTTGATTATAAATACTTGTTAAATAGGTGATTAGTTAAATATTGTTTGGCTTTATAAGAGGTGATTGGACTATTTTAAATTCAAATTTGTTTATTATATTTATTAAATAATTAAACAAAATATAATATTTTTATTTGACAGCCATTTTTTGTAGGTTTTTTTAAAATTTATATTATAAAATATTGGTAATGAGTTCATAATTGACTTTTAAACGATTTTTTTTACTTTTTACAAGCAAATCGCTTACTTTTCCCAATAAAATCATAACTTTCGAAGCTTTTTAAGCTGTACTTGTTTGTAGCCCCAAATACTACACACAATTTTTTATGGATTAGATAAGGTCGTATATATGACACCTGAAGAAAAATTGAACATAATTAACCGTTTGAATGCTCTTGAACTTCAACAGAAGAAAAACCTGGATGAGATTGGAGCTTTAAAAAAATACCTCGAAGAAAATCCGAAACTCATTGCGAGTTGGATGGATTTAAATGAGGTAAACGGCTTTTATATTGATAGTTTCTCAAAAATTGAAGCCTACGAAAATCGTCCCGTAAACGAAGAAAACAGAAATGTTTTTGTTACAGAAAATCAAGCAAAGTCTGCGTTAGCAAAAGCTCAGTTAGCACAATTACTAAAATCCTATTTTAGTGGATGGAGTAATCAATTGGATAATTACGCTATTTTTCCGCAAATGAAAGACGGTGAATTTACTCCTTATTATGGTATTGCAGTTCTTCCTCAATTTTTAGCTTTTAGATCCCGAGAAAAAGCCCAATTGTTTTATGAACAACACAAAGAACTGATTCACATCTATTGGTCTGAGTTTTTAGAATAAATTTTAGTATATTTATTCGAAAATTAAGCGATGTCTCGAATTTTGATACTCTTCTTATTAGTTATATCTTCTTCTTTTAGTCAAGAATTAAATGAAATTTCAACGACTCGAACTGTAAATGATTCCGTTTTTGTTAATCTAAAAGATTATTCAAACGATTTTGTTTATGATATGCGTTATGCCACCGAAAACAATTTTCTTAAAGCCAAAGTATATGATTGTGCCGAATGCTATTTGCGTTTTAAAACCATCAAAAAATTGGTGGAAGCAAATCAGAAATTTATCAAGTTAGGTTATAAAATTAAAATTTTTGATTGTTATCGACCTTTGGATGTTCAAAAGAAAATGTGGGCGATTGTTTCAAATCCATCATATGTTGCCAACCCAAGCAAAGGCTCAATTCACAATCGAGGTGCGGCAGTTGATATTACGTTGGTTGATTTTGATGGGAAAGAATTAGATATGGGAACCGATTTTGATCATTTTGGGAAAGAATCTGCACATTTATACCAAGATTTATCGGAAATTATTTTAAACAATCGAAAATTGCTTCGAGAAGTGATGGAAGACTCATCCTTCAAAATCATTAAATCCGAATGGTGGCATTATGATTTAGTAACAGAAGAAAAATACAAAGTATCAAATTTTACGTGGAATTGCAATTAATTTTCCACACAATGCAAGTAATCCATAAAATAATTTTGCGGACGACTAAATTGGTTTAATAATTCAGATTGTAATTCTTTTTTAATGAGATAATCAACCGATTCAGTAGTATATTTCACTCGCATCGAAACAACAGGACTTGATTTCAATTCGTCATAATTATTTTTAAGAAACAAAAAATTTGCCGAAAGTATTCTTATATTTCGTTCATCATTTCGCATAAAGCTTCCGCAATTTTCAACATCAGTATGAAGCATCGTAATAATTTTTCCGTTTTCTAACTGAAGATATAGTTTTGTTTTCGCATCAATGCAATACGCTTTGATGAAATCACTGTTTTTATGAACCAATTGAAAATTTAAAACCGGCGTTCCATTATCGTTTGAAAGCGAAAAAAAGACATAGCTTTCATTGTTGCCAAACTTTCTTTCGTGCATTAAAAATTCTTTAGTGGTTTTTAGAGTACCGATGCTGTCATTCACTTCAACATCATATTCGCATCTTTTTTGGGCAGTGGAAGGGAGAAAATATAAAAATAATAAGCAGAAAAGTAAGAATCTCATGAGGTTATTTAATTTTGGTGCAAAGTAACACAATTTTGTTGTTTTTTTGTTCTGTTGTAAAGAAAGTATATAAATTTCCACCTTCTTTAATTTTCCATTTTTTTCTAATATTGTCAACACTTTCAGGGAAATTCCGGGTAGTAATGTTGGCTTTTTTGTTTTCTAAATGCAATTTCATTTCGTTTTTTTGGTACGGAATTACGTTTGTAATTTCAAAAACTCTGCCACAAAAATCTATTTTTTCATCAGAAGTATATAAATGTGAATGCGGATGAAGTTTATTCAAATTAAATTGAATAGCAACTTCATCAAAACCACCTGATTTCATGATGGCAGCATTTGGTTCATAGAGGAACTTTTCCGGTTCACCGAAATTAATTTCAACGGAAGATTTACCTAACTCAAATT
Source organism: Flavobacterium azooxidireducens (assembly GCF_023195775.1). Lineage (NCBI taxonomy): Bacteria > Pseudomonadati > Bacteroidota > Flavobacteriia > Flavobacteriales > Flavobacteriaceae > Flavobacterium > Flavobacterium azooxidireducens. The sequence continues at coordinate 3,717,231 of NZ_CP096205.1, read as the reverse complement.
CAAATTTTTCTTCTTTATTTTTGGTAAGATTGACCGTTTTAATTGTCGGATTTCCTTCAAAACCTTGATGAATTTCCCACAGCAATTCTTTTACTTCATTTTCTAATGCTACGATATGAATGGCAAAAACATTTCTTAATTCTTTTAATCCAGCCGTTAAATCGAGTAGTGGAGCAGTTTTGATAAGGATTTTGGAAGAATAATTAAAATAAAAATCCAATAAATCAGGAACATTTGGTTCGCAATCACGCAACATAAAAACTTTTCCTTTGGAATCATTTCTTCTGGATGGATCAATGTAAATCCAATCAAATAGTTCATTGCTAGATTTTAAAATTTCTTCGCTTTCGCCTGAAACACATTGAATGTTTTCAACTTTTAATTGACTAAAATTATGTTTTACAATTTCAGATAATTCCGAATTGTGTTCACAATGAATAACTTTTGAAAACTGTTTGGAAAAGTAAAAAGCATCTACACCAAAACCGCCAGTCAAATCGATAATTTTTCCTCCTGAAATAAGTTTTGATTTGTAAAGAGCTGTTTTTTCTGAAGAAGTTTGCTCAACAGAAATTTTACTAGGAAAAATGATGTTTTCAGCATTAAACCAAGTAGGAAGTTTATCTTTTGCCTTTGATTTTGCTTCAATTTGATTGAGAATTTCTTTCCAATCTAACTCGGGAAAAGGATTTTTTTGTAAAGCTAATTTTGAAATAGTTTCATTTAAATTAGTTTCTATAAAATCTTGAACCTCCTTTAATGCTAAAAAATCAAAATTTTTCAAGGTTAATTTATAAATTTCGGGTAAGTACTTGAACGATTTTATATTGAGGGAAAAATTCTTTAGCAATCACTTTTATAATTGTATAAAGTGGTACTGCTACAATCATCCCAATAATGCCTGAAATAAAACCGGCTGTCAAAATGACCAAGAAAATTTCTAATGGATGCGATTTTGTACTGTTTGAAAAAATTAATGGTTGGCTAATGTTGTTATCAATTAGTTGAACTATATAAAAACCAAGTAAAACATATAAAGCAGTTGGTAAAATTTCGGTTTGAAAATCACCGCCAATTCCTCCAATCATTGTTAACGAAGCTGCCAAAACACTTCCAATTAATGGTCCTATATATGGAATGATATTTAAAATAGCACAAATAAAAGCTATAACAAATGCATTTTCAATACCAAAAATAAGCAAAACAATAAAATATAAAATAAAGCAAATTAAAAGTTGAAAAATTAGACCAATAAAGTAACGAGATAGCAAATCATTGATTTTTGTAATCGAGTTTAATGTTTCGGCTTCATGATCATCCGGTATAATTTTTTTTGCTCCAACTAAAAAAATGACTTTATCTTTCAGAAAGAAGAAAGTTATAAATAAAACCGAAGCAACGCCAATTCCAATTGAACTGATGGTCGATAATATTCCATTGAAAATAGAAGGTAAAAAGTTCATATTCAAGTAGGAACCAATATCGGTGTCTTTAAAAACATCTTCCATGAGAATGCCATGGTCTAATAAATACAAATTCAAATCATAATAAAGCAACATGATTTTTTCTTCAATTGATTCTGTATTTAAAAGCGACAAACTTTTTGCTTGCGAAGAGATTAACGGAACAAACATCAGAATGAACAATGCTACTAAAATCAGAAGCAAAATCATCGTCGTTATAACGGCCCACGTATTATTAAATTTACACTTTTTCTTTAAAAATTCAACAACCGGATTACAAATTAAGGTTAGAATTAAGGCAATAAGCAGATAAATTATAATCGACTGAATGGCATACAAAAACCAACACCCTAACGCAATTAAGACTAATGTTCCAATTGCTCTTAAAATTCCGGATGAAATGGTTTTTGAAGTCATTTTAATTTTTTTATAAAAATAGGAAAATTTAATTTACAAATACGTAATGAACTAAATTGGCTCCCATTTTAAGAGCTTTTTCTCTAACTTCTTTCGGATTATTGTGTACTTCTTCGTCTTCCCATCCATCGCCTAAATCGGTTTCAAAGGTGTAAACTAAAGCCAGTCTTCCTTCTATGAATATGCCAAACGCTTGTGGTTTTTGCTTTTCATGTTCATGGATTTTTGGTATTCCATTTGGGAAAGAGAATGGTCCTTGAAAAATTTTGTGTGTAGATGGAATTTCAATTAACTCATTATTCGGAAAAATTTTCTTGATTTCTTTTCTGATGTATTTGTCCATTCCGTAATTATCATCAATGTGTAAAAATCCTCCGGATGTTAAATAATCTCTAAGGTTTTTCACTTCATTATCATTAAAAACCACGTTTCCATGTCCGGTTAAATGCACAAAAGGATACGAGAACAAATCAGAACTTCCCGGTTCAACCGTAGCCGGTTTTAGTTTGATTTTGGTATTGATATTTTGATTGCAAAACTTTATCAAATTTGGTAATGAAGTCGGATTTCCATACCAATCGCCGCCACCGCTGTATTTTAAAAGGGCGATTTCTTGGGCGTTAGAAGCAAAGAAAATCAAAAAGAAAATTAAAGAAAGTATATATTTCATTAAGGATATTATTTTTTGATCATTTTAAAAGTTTGACTTTTATTATCAGTGCTTATTTTGAAAAAATAAACTCCTGAATTTAAATTGTTTAAGTTAACAGTGTTGTTTCCGTTGATTAATTCAAAACTAGTAATCTTTTGACCTAAAACCGAGTAAACTTCTAGATTAACATTTGTATTATTATTTATGATTGTAACATTATTTAAAAATGGATTTGGAGAAATTTGGAATGAGTTAGTATCAAAATTAGTCAAATTTAAGCTTGATATTGCTAAAATTGCAAATCGTTGTGTTGTAGACATTCTACTTTCGCATCCATTAACTGTTTGGCTGGCATAATAAGTTGTATTGTTTTCTAATAAAGTTGTTGAAGGTAATAAATTTCCGCCTTCGGGTTCGTCATACCAATTAATATTTTCACCGACTACAATCAAATCATCAAGTGTTTGTCCTTCAGTAAAAGATTGAACTGGCTCACCGTTTGGTGGAGCAATATTTGGCATAGCAGAAATTTCAAATGGCTTTACATATATACATCCACTCACATAATCTTCTATTGCCATGTAAATTGTTTGGTTAGAGTTGAAAAAAACATACGAACTTGGATTTTGTATTTGGTAAGCTAAATTTACAGCTTCATCAAAAGAAAGATGATAGCTAATTTGAAACGCCAGCGGATTTAAATTTGAAATAATAAATTCATTAATTGTTAAATCTACGGTATAAAAACCATCATTTTGATTACATAAGACTATGTTTTCAGGCTCTGGAATCACTGGCATAGGAATTACTGTGGAGTTTTGTGATGTTGTAATTTCACTTATGTTATCAGGAGAATGATTATATATAATTGTCGCAGTATAAGTATCGGAAGGTGAGTTTTCATTTAAATCACAATCTATCATTGGGTTTTCATTGGTTAAGAATTCTCCATTTTTATACCATACCAACTCTGTTATTGATTCTCCTGATGGAGTAAATCGCCATGATTCGTCAAATGCTGACCATGAACCGGTATTTCTATTAGGTGGACTAAAACCCAAATTTCCTGCTATATTTTGGATGCCTATTAATCCATTTCCACTATTCCAATTTGTGCATGGAACTCTTCTTACTATATTAACATCAATAATGTTTGTTGTTTCATGTAACACAATCTGTGAAGTCTGACCTTGATTTTGATATTGACAAACATAGAAACCCATTTCGTAGAAAGTATAAACAGCTTTTCGATTTGGATATGAACCTATCATTTTGAAAGTTAAATTAGGATAGTCATTAGTTTCAGGATTGGATATTTGTGGGTTCAAATCTTGATAAACACCGTAAATAGCATTTTTAATTGGAAAATTAGTATTTGGTATGGTGGTTTGAAATTGCCATGGACAATCTTCATCTATTTCCACCTCGTTAAAAGTAATTAATCCATTTGCTCCAATTGATATAGCAGAATAAGTGTTTCCGAAAAAAGTAAAATCAAACGGTAAATTCAACGTTTTATATTTATCATCAAGTAAATTGTAAGAGTTTATTAATGAACTTTGATCAACAAAATAATATGGAATAGAAGAGACTTCATATTCACTAGTAGAATATAATTCGGTATAATTTGCTGTTAACGTTTGACATTCAGTGTTGTAATCACAAACGTTGTAAGGTTGCTCTATTGTTAATGAGGCCGTTGGAGCTGTTTGTGCTTTCAGTAAAAAGAAAGAAAAAATTGAAACAAACAAAGTAATTTTTCTCATATAAAAATGTTTTTATTTACAAATATAAGTATTATTCATTCATCAAAACCACCGTATGACAAGCCACCACAGCAGCCGTTTCCGTTCGCAATCTTGTATTGCCTAAAGATATAGGAATAAATTGTTTTTCTAACGCGATTTCAATTTCTTTAACAGAAAAATCACCTTCGGGACCAATTAAAATAGTGCAATCTTCACTTAATTTCAAAACAGATTTTAGTGTTTTTTTATCTGTTTCTTCGCAATGAGCAATTAATTTTTGTCCGTTAAATTGTTTTTTTGCAAATTCTTTAAATGTTATTGGTTCATTCAAAATCGGCAAAAAATATTGGTTGGATTGCTTCATCGCAGAAAGCAAAATTTTATCAAATCGTTCCGTTTTGATAACTTTTCTTTCGGAATGATCGCAGATAATCGGCGTAATTTCATGAACGCCAATTTCGGTAGCTTTTTCTAAAAACCATTCGTAACGGTCATTCATTTTAGTAGGAGCAACCGCTAAATGCAAATGGAATTTTGGCTCTTTTTGTTTTTCAAATAAAATGATATTTACAGTGCATTTGGAATCAGAAGCAATTACAATTTCAGTTTTAAACAAAAACCCTAAACCATTGGTAACAAATAAAATGTCACCTTCTTTCTTACGTAAAACTTTAGCAATATGTTTGCTTTCTTCTTTATCAAAAGAAAATGAAGCTGAATGTTCGTTTATATCTTTATAGTAAAATAATTGCATTATAATTCAATTCGAGCTTTTGAAACTACCGCTGCATTTTCAAATTGGTTGTGTAAATATTTTTGATAACCCACAATGCCAATCATGGCTGCATTATCGGTGGTATATTCAAATTTTGGAATGTATGTTTTCCAACCATATTTTGCTTCTGCCTCTTTTAATGTTTGGCGTATGCCGGAATTGGCAGAAACTCCACCACCAATTGCAATTTGATTGATTCCCGTTTCTTCAACAGCTAACTTAAGTTTATCCATTAAAATTTTAATGATAATATTTTGAACAGAAGCACAAATATCGGCTTTATTTTCTTCAATAAAATTGGGATTTGCGGCAACATTTTTTTGAACAAAATACAGAATTTGTGTTTTCAAACCCGAAAAACTGAAATTCAAACCTTCCACTTTTGGTTTAGTAAACGGAAAAGCTTTTGGATTTCCTTCTTTTGCAAATTGGTCAATCAACGGACCGCCAGGATAGGGAAGACCAAGAATTTTGGCTGTTTTGTCAAATGCTTCGCCCACGGCATCATCGGTGGTTTCGCCAATTACTTCCATGTCAAAAAAGCCGGAAACTTTTACAATTTGTGTATGACCTCCAGAAATCGTGAGTGCCAAAAATGGAAAAGTCGGTTTATCAAAACCTTCTTCATCAATAAAATGGGCCAAAATATGAGCCTGCATGTGGTTTACGGCTATTAAAGGAATTTCCAATGCCATGGATAATGATTTGGCAAAAGAACTTCCTACAAGTAACGAACCCATTAAACCCGGACCTTGCGTAAAAGCAATTCCGCTCAATTGGTTTTTGGTAATTCCGGCTTTTTTAAGAGCCATATCAACCACCGGCACAATATTTTGTTGATGAGCTCGCGAAGCTAATTCCGGAACAACACCACCAAATTCCTCATGAATGCTTTGTCTGGCAACTAAATTGGAAAGTACTTTATCATTTTTTAGCACCGCAGCAGCTGTGTCGTCGCACGAACTTTCGATAGCTAAAATATAAACGGAATCATTTGACATAAAAGGCACGAATTTTGAATATATTTGTTTCAATTATTTTAGCGTTATAGAATAGGATTTTACAACGTTAAAATAATTATTTTTGTTTCGTGTAAAAGTATGCTTTTTCACTAAAACACTGCAAATTTATAACATTTAAGGGTATCAAAAAATTTAAAAAAATAGTATTGCGTTCGGTGGTGGTAATCCTACTATTATTGCTTTTTCTCGGCATACTACTTTCTTTACCCGCGGTTCAAACCAAAATAGGCCAGTATTTAACCAACTCTATCAATGAGGATTTTGGTACTGATATTAATGTAGAACAAGTAACTTTCAACATATTTGGTGGCGTAAAACTCAAAGAAGTTTTAATCCGAGATCACCATAAAGACACACTTATTTTTGCTAATCGAATAAAAACCAATATTTTAGACTTCAATCGTTTGCTAGATGGTGATTTGCTTTTTGGCAATGTCAATGTTTCATCCTTATTTTTTAATTTGAAACAATACAAAGGAGAAAAATTCACCAATCTCGATAAATTTATCGAAGCATTTGACGATGGATCGCCTTCATCGGGTAAATTTTTAATGACCGCCGAATCAATGCAACTCACAGAAAGCCGATTTTTAATGGAAGATCAAAATCAGAAAAATGCCAAAGTTGTTGATTTTTTACACATTAATGCTACATTGAATGATTTTAAAATCAAAGGATCGGATGTTTTTACCACAATTTATAAAATGAATTTTAAAGATTTTCGTGGTTTGCAGATACAAAATGTAAAAACTCAATTTACTTATACCAAGGATAATATTTTGTTGGAAAAGTTAGAAGCAAAAACAAAAAAATCGATTATAAATGGTAATGTTGCTTTGCGTTATAAACGTGAAGACTTTTCAGATTTTAATAACAAAGTTGTTTTTGATGCCAAAATTGATTCAGCTTCGGTGGCTTCCAATGATATTCGTTATTTTTATGATGAATTAGGAAAAGATAATCAATTTGTTTTTAAAACAAATTTGTTGGGAACACTAAATGATTTTACAACACAAAATCTCTTTCTAGAAGATGTAAACGGAACTCAAATTATAGGCGAAATTAATTTTAAAAATATTCTTTCTAAAGAAAAAAGTTCGTTCTACATGAAAGGTGATTTTGAAAAAATGACTTCTAATTATGATGATTTAGCTTCTATTTTGCCGAATATTCTTGGTAAATCGTTGCCAACTTCACTAAAGAAATTAGGCCAATTTAATATCGAAGGAAAAACAGAACTTACCTTACAAACCATAAAAACAGATTTAATAATGAATTCGGCTTTGGGTAATCTTCAAACGAATTTAATTATGAATAATCTTCAAAACATTGATAATGCTTCTTATGAAGGCGTTGTTGTGTTAGATAATTTCAATGTTGGTGCATTAATTAATCAAAAGGATATTGGCCTAGTTTCCATGAATGTAGAGGTAAATGGAAAAGGTTTTACTGAAAAATTGATTGATACTAAAATCAAAGGAAAAGTTAGCCGAATTCAATACAATAAATACAATTATCAAGGAATTATTGTAGACGGAAGTTTAAAAAATCCAATATTTAAAGGGAAAGTAAACATCAATGATCCTAATTTGTTTATGGATTTTGACGGGATTGTAGATGTTTCGAAACGCGAAAACGTTTATAAATTTGATGCTCTAGTTGATTATGCCAATTTGAGTAAACTCAATTTTGTTAAAAACGATAGTGTTTCCATTTTTAAAGGCAAAATCTATAGCAATCTGACGGGAAATAGTTTAGACAATTTGCATGGTGATGTTTTGGTTGAACAAGCATCGTATCAAAACAATCGGGATATTTATGTTTTTGATTCGTTTAGTATAAATTCTTCTTTTGATGAAAATAGAGAACGAACCATTGCAATTAATTCACCGGATATTATTGAAGGAAAGCTGGTTGGTAAATTCGATTTTAATCAATTGCCATTCATGTTAGAAAATTCATTGGGGAGTATTTACGCCAATTATAATCCCAATAAAATTAAAAAAGGTCAATATCTTCGATTTAATTTTTCAATTTTTAATAAAATTATTGAAATTTTTTATCCTGAAATCACCGTAAGCACTAATACATTTATTAGAGGAAGTATAAATTCTGATAACAACGACTTTAAACTCGATTTTGATTCGCCTGAAATTATTGCTTTTGATAATAAGTTTGAAAAAGTTGATATTCAAGTCGATAATAAAAACCCGTTATTCAATACTTACGTTAGCATTGATAGTGTGAAAACGAAGTATTACAAAATTTCAGATTTCAATTTGATTAATGTTACAAAAAGAGATACATTGTTTTTTAGAACAGAGTTTAAAGGAGGAAATAAAGCAGATGATTATTACAACATTGATGCTTATCACACCATCGACGAAGAGAAAAACAGTGTGGTTGGAATTTTTAAATCGGAATTGAATTTCAAAGATTATTTGTGGTATATCAATAAAGAGAATAACAACGAAAATAGAATTGTTTTTGATAAAAAGTTCTCCAATTTTGTTTTTGAAAATTTTTCAGTCACACATGATGAACAAAAAATCAACTTTTTAGGAACCATCAAAGGAAAAGACTATAAAGACTTAAAACTGAATTTTAATCAAGTTAATATTGGTAAAATTATTCCAGAAATTGAAAATTTTGTAATGGAGGGTAATATGAATGGTGAAATCAATTTCAAGCAAAATGACCAATTATACGAACCATTTGCATCCATTAAGGTTGACGACTTGAAAGTAAATAACATTGATTTTGGCATTTTAAACCTGGATGTTAAAGGAAATGAAGATTTAAAAACATTTGCAGTAAACGGAATCATTAAAAATGATAATTTAGAAAGTTTTATAACCGAAGGAAATATTTCCTTTGAAGGTGAAAAACCATTCATGAATTTAGATTTACGATTAAATAATTTCAACATTGGAGCTTTTAGCACGATGGGTGGCGATGTTATTTCAAATATTCGCGGATTGGTTACCGGTAATGCTAATTTTAGAGGAACAATTTCCAATCCAGAAATCAACGGAAGATTATTCTTAAATGATGCCGGTTTAACAGTTCCTTACCTTAACGTTGACTATAAATTAGAAAAAAATGCCGTTGTTGATCTAACAGAAAGACAATTTTTATTAAGAAATATTGAACTAACCGATTCAAAATATAACACAAGCGGAATTCTAAACGGAAATGTAAGACACACTAATTTATCCGATTGGAAATTAGATTTAAAGATAGATACGGATAATTTAATCGCACTAGACACGCAAGATAGCGACGAAGCCTATTATTATGGAAAAGCATTTATTGCAGGAAATGCAACGATTAGCGGACCAACAAATGCGTTGCTAATTTCGGTTAATGCAACTTCTAAAAAAGGAACAGCAATTAAAATACCAATTTCAAATGTGCAATCGGTAGGAGAGAAGAGTTACATTCGTTTTATCACACCGGAAGAAAAGTATAACTACAATACCAATCTAAAAAGTCCGACCAGAAATTACAACGGTTTAGAACTCGATTTCGATTTAACCTTAACAGAAGATGCAGAAATTGAAGTGATTTTAGACAAAGAAACCGGACATAATATGAAAGGTAGAGGAGTGGGTATCATCACCATGCAAATCAATACCTTTGGTAAGTTCAATATTTTTGGGGATTATCAAGTGTATGAAGGAATTTACAATTTCAAATACCGTGGTTTAGTAAGTAAACGATTTGATGTAAAAAAATACGGTAGTATCATTTGGGAAGGAGATCCGCTACGAGCTCGTTTGAATCTTGAAGCGATATACAAAACCCGAGCCAATCCGGGAATGTTATTAAACAATACGACTGTTAACCAAAAAGTTCCTGTTGAAGTGGGTATTGCCATCAACGGAACAATTAGTAATCCGGAACCCGATTTCAATATTAATTTTCCAACAATTAGTTCAGTTTTAAAGTCTGAAATTCAAACAAAATTAGATGACAGAGATACCCGTCAAACGCAAGCTCTCTACCTGCTGGCCTCTGGAAGCTTCTTGAGTCCAGAAGGTGCATTAGGTCAAAATGCATTGTACAACAATTTATTTGAAACCGTTAGCGGTGTTTTTGACAATATTTTTAATGATGAAGACAGTAAGATTTCAATGGGTGTAAATTACGTTGCTCCTGATACAACTCCCGGTCGAGAAGCCGATGGGAATGTTGGTGTAACTACATCTTTTAATCTAAATGAACGCATTTCTGTAAACGGAAATTTAGGAGTTCCTGTTGGAGGAATTAACGATGCAGCTGTAGTAGGCGATGTAGAAATTTTATACCGTGTAAATGAAGATGGAACACTCAATATGCGTGTTTTTAACCGTGAAAGTGATATTAATTATGTTGGAGAAGGAATTGGTTATACGCAAGGAATTGGTGTTTCTTATCAAGTAGATTTTGATACGTTTAACGAATTGATTACCAAAGTTTTTAAAAATGCTAAACTAACAGAGGATAAAAGTACAAACGACGATATACCCGATTCTGATTATGCTCCTGAGTTCATCAAATTCACAGAACGAAAAAAAGCAAAAACAGAGAAAAAAGTACAAACTCCACCTGAAACCGAAAATATTCCTGAACAATAATCAGAAAAGCTAGGTTTTTTTCTTCTTTTTGCATACAAATCAAAAACTTATCAACGAAAACGTTTGATTTTTGGTTAATATGTCAATTACTCAAAAAAGCACTATTTTAAGTCGCTAATCTTTGCTAACTTTACATTATAAACATAAAAAAATGAATAATACAATAAAAAAAGTAGGTGTTTTAACTTCTGGAGGAGATTCTCCGGGAATGAATGCAGCTATTCGATCTGTTGTGCGAACATGTGCTTATCATAACATCGAATGTGTCGGAATCTATAGAGGTTATCAAGGAATGATAGAAGGCGATTTTAAAGAAATGGGACCTCGTTCAGTTAACAATATCATTAATAAAGGTGGTACTATATTAAAATCTGCTCGTTCAAAAGAATTTATGTCCGCTGAAGGCAGAAAAAAAGCTTTCGAGCATTTAAAAAAAGAAGGTATTGATGGTGTAGTTGTGATTGGTGGAGATGGAAGTTTTACCGGAGCTTTGGTTTTTAATAAAGAATTCGGAATGCCGGTCATGGGAATTCCCGGAACTATCGACAATGATATTTTTGGCACAAGCCACACTTTAGGGTATGACACTGCCTTAAACACAGTAGTAGAATGTATCGATAAAATTCGTGATACAGCTAGTTCGCATAACCGACTTTTCTTTGTAGAAGTAATGGGGCGTGATGCTGGACACATTGCATTAAATGCCGGAATTGGTGCAGGTGCAGAAGAAATTTTAATCCCGGAAGAAGATTTAGGTTTAGACAGATTATTAGAATCATTAGAAAAAAGTAGAAATTCAGGCAAATCGTCTAGCATTGTTGTTGTTGCCGAAGGTGATAAAATGGGTAAAAGTGTTTTCGAATTAAAAGATTATATAGAAGAACATTTACCGGAATATGATATTCGGGTTTCCGTTTTAGGCCACATGCAAAGAGGTGGAGCTCCTTCCTGTTTTGACAGGGTTTTAGCCAGTAGATTAGGTGTAAAAGCCGTGGAATCTTTAATGGAAGGAAAATCAAACTACATGGTTGGTTTAATTCAGGATGAAGTAACACTTACGCCTTTAGAGCAAGCCATCAAAGGACATTATCCAATTGATACTGAGTTATTAAGGGTTTCTGATATAATGTCAACATAAAATAATAAAGTTAAAACAAGTATAATAATCAGTTTAGATTTTTTTCTAAACTAAAAAAACAAACAAAAATGTCAAAATTAAAATTAGGAATTAACGGATTTGGAAGGATTGGAAGAATCGTATTCAGAGAAACATTCAACAGAGATAATGTAGAAGTGGTTGCCATCAACGATTTATTAGATGTAGATCATTTAGCTTATTTATTAAAATATGATTCAGTACACGGACGTTTTGCAGGAAAAGTAGAAGTAAAAGACGGAAAGCTTTTTGTAAACGATAAATACATTAGAGTTACTGCAGAACGCGATCCAAAATTAATTAAATGGGATGACAAAGACGTTGATGTTGAAATTGTTGCAGAATGTACCGGTATTTTCACCACATTAGCAACAGCACAAGCACATATTGATGGAGGTGCCAAAAAAGTAGTTATTTCTGCTCCATCTGCCGATGCTCCAATGTTTGTAATGGGTGTAAACCACGAAAGTGCAACTGCTGCAGACACTATCGTTTCAAATGCATCTTGCACAACAAATTGTTTAGCTCCATTGGCAAAAGTAATTCATGATAATTTTGGAATTGTTGAAGGTTTAATGACAACAATCCATGCTACAACCGCAACACAATTAACAGTTGACGGTCCTTCACGAAAAGATTTCCGTGGTGGTAGATCTGCTTTATTAAACATGATTCCATCGTCAACCGGAGCTGCAAAAGCAGTTGGAAAAGTAATTCCTGAATTAAACGGAAAATTAACAGGAATGTCAATGCGTGTGCCAACTGCAGACGTATCTGCTGTAGATTTAACTGTAAAAGTAGCCAAAGAAACTTCGTATGAAGAAATTATGGCAGTTTTGAAAAAAGCTTCAGAAAATGAATTAAAAGGAATTTTAGGTTATACAGAAGATGATGTTGTGTCTCAAGACTTCATTTCAGACCCAAGAACTTCAATCATCGATGCAAAAGCAGGTATCGGATTAAATTCAACTTTCTTTAAATTAGTATCTTGGTATGATAACGAATACGGATATTCAAGCAAATTGATTGATTTATCTGTACATATTGCAAAACTATAATTTTCATAAAAGTCCTGTTATCCAATTTGTATAACAGGACTTTTTTTTCTAACAAACAAACTAAACCCTATGAAATTATTAGTAGACGGCGGTTCAACAAAGGCCGATTGGATTGCAATAGATGACAACGGAAAAGTATTATTTACTACCCAGACGTTAGGATTAAATCCTGAAGTTTTAGGAAAAGATCAAATTATTACTCGTCTCGAAGACAAGTTTGATATTTCTCAAAATAAAGACAAAGCCAAACAATTATTTTTTTACGGAGCTGGATGTGGAACTGATAAAATGAAAAAATTTCTAAAAGAAGTTTTTGAAGAATATTTTAAAAATGCCACTGTAGATGTTCAAGAAGATACATATGCAGCAGTTTATGCAACTACTCCAAAAGAAGAACAAGCCATTGTTTGCATTTTAGGAACAGGTTCAAATTGTAGTTTTTTTGATGGTAAAGTACTTCATCAAAAAGTGCAATCGTTAGGCTATATCGCCATGGACGACGGTTCTGGAAATCGTTTTGGAAGACATTTGTTAAGAGCCTATTATTTTAATAAAATGCCAAAAGAGTTAGCCAAAGAATTTGAAACAGAATTCAACTTAGATGCCGATTTTATTAAAGGAAATTTATATAAAGAACCTAATCCAAATGCATATTTGGCAACGTTAGCTAAGTTTTTAATTAAACATAAAGATACTGAATTTTGTAAAAAAATAATTTATAAAGAATTAAAAAAGTTTGCTAAAAACTACATCATGCAATATGATAATTGCAGAGATGTGTACGTACATTTTGTAGGTTCTATTGCGTTTTATTTAAAAGATGAATTGGAAGATATTTTAAACAAATACGACATAAAAATTGGTAATGTTCTACGAAGACCAATTGACGGTTTGATTGCTTATCACGTTTTAAATAAATAAATTTTCATACCATTTAAGAAAGAGAAAAATCATAATTACAATCCAACTATGATTTTTCTCTTTCTTTATTTAATAAATTTTAAATATCTTTAAATACAATTTTAGAAAAAGACATGGAAATAGCAATAATAGCACACGATGGAAAAAAAGCCGATATGGTTCAGTTTTTAAATAAAAACAAAGCCATTTTACTGCAAGAAAAAATCAAGTTGATTGCAACCGGAACAACAGGGAGTAAAGCGGTGAATGCCGGTTTTAAAGTAAAAAGACTACTTTCCGGACCATTAGGCGGTGATGCTCAAATTGCAGCAAGAGTAGCCGAAGGAAAAACAAAAATGGTGCTTTTTTTTAAAGATCCTCTATCCAGTCATCCACACGAACCCGATGTAAATATGCTCATTCGTATTTGCGATGTTCACAACATTCCATTAGCAACCAATGAAGCAACTGCACAATTGTTGTTAAATGGGTTGCTGGTAGATTAAGTTAAACCATAACCGATAGAAAACCGATAACAGACAACCGATAACAGACAACAGAAAACAGACAACAGAAAACTACTTAACCGCCACCATCGAAATCTCCACATTCACACCTTTGGGTAATCCCGCAACTTGAACAGTTTCTCTGGCAGGAGCAGAATTTTCATCAAAATAGCTACCGTAAACGCCGTTAATCTTCCCAAAATCAGCCATGTCCATAATAAAAATTGTGGTTTTGATGATATTTTCAAAACTCATATCAGCCGCTTCCAGAACAGCTTTCATGTTTTCCATCACTTGTTTGGTTTCAGTTTCAATATCATCCAAAACCAAATCACCTGTTTTCGGATTAATCGCAATTTGTCCGGAAGTATATAATGTGTTCCCCACTAAAACAGCTTGACTATAAGGACCAATAGGAGCAGGGGCTTTGTCAGTAAAAATTATTTTTTTCATACTGTTGAATTTTTAAATTAAAGATTATCTCAACTGTCGATCCGGTAAAGAACGCTTATCCCACTTAATATCACTCAACACAGACGATTTAATTCCGATGAAAAATCCCCATGAAGCATAATCTCCAAATGGAGCCCAATTAAAATCCATTCGCCAACTTAACAAATCTCTTTCAAAACGCAATTGGGTAAACGTAACTCCTTTTTGCACAAAATCATAACCTGAAGAAACACCCATTTTCCATCTGGGAGTAATGTCTAGGTTTCCGGAAATCATAACAGAGTTTCCTATTATTTTCTTTTCTCTATTATTGTTTCCGTAGGTCAACGAATAGGCAAAGGTTAAGTCCCAAGGTAATTTGGCGTTGTAAAATTCAGTCGGTTCTTCACTATCGTTTTTATCATCATTTCCAAACTGACTCTCTCGACGATCACCCAGATTGGTATTTGTTCCAAATAAATCATCCTCACGACCACCATTTCTTGCACCTTGCGAGTTTTCATTATTACTTTTATTACCTTCACTTGAAAGCGAATAATTAATGGTCATATTGGCACTTGTCATTCTAAATAAACTTCCTCCATTATCAATATTCCAAGTGTTTACTCTTCTTCCGGCTGCATTAATCGCATACGGATCTAGCGTTGCACCAAAATTCACATTCATTTTGTTTTCAAATAAAGCCGTTCCGCCACTCATCCGAACCGGAGCCCAACGCAGAGAGTCGGCAGCCATGTTATAACTTGTAGAAAAATTTAGTTGATTCAAAAGCATTACCTTTTTAGGTTCAACCTTTGTACTGTCTTTGTCGGTCATTTTTGCCTCAAACGTGTTGCTGAGGTTAAAACCTAAATTGTTAGCATAGTTGTTGCTCGGAGCTCCAAATATTCCGCCTTCAAATCGAGTGTATTCTGCCATTCTACCGCTACCATCCAAAGCGTAGGTGTCATAATATTGTTCAAAACTTGGTGTATAACTATGGGAAACAGAAGGTCTCATGACATGTCTGATAGCTTGAATTTTTTTCTCTTCCCCAAAATTAAAAGTTCCGTAAATGGTTGTTCCTACACTTGAAGAAAAATTGTAGGTTCTAAAAGCATCAAAACCGTTTACATCATTGGTTACAACTTTATTGATATCAGAGTCAAAACTTCTGTTAAGCGTTTTTAAATACCAAACTTCGTTATAATTGGCACTTGTTGAAACGCTAAAATAGTTAAAAACTTTAAAGTTAGTGCTCAATGGAATGGAGTGTTGAAAGCCTGTGTTGGCATCTCTAAACATTTCAGACTTAAAAAATAATGAATCGTTGGTTCTGATTCTGTTTTCTCCTCTTAAATTGTATTGTAAATTTATATTTTTAAAGAATCCTTTTTTTATACCTTCTTTTGGAGCAAACGGAAATATTCTGTCTACACTTAATTGAAGTGTTGGCAAAGTCATATTAATTTCTTGTGTTCTTGAGTTTTGATTGTGTGTAGCTGTTACCGACATATTTACTTGTGGCACAGAATTAAAAGTCTTTGAATAGGATATCGAGGAGCTCAAGTTGTTATTTAATGTAGAGCCTACATTTACTTGATTTAGTGATTGTTGAAAATAAGTACTGCTTCCTAAATTCACCGATGCAGAAAATCGTGAAGACGGATTTGACTTAGCATCTTGTGAATGCGACCATTGAATATTATAAATTCGTGATTTAGTATAATCAGGAAAACCTCTTTCACTTTGAATTTGATTTTCAAATCGAATATTAAAATTTCCTCTAAACTTATACATCCACGCATACGATGATTCAAAACGAAGAGCCCAACTACCATTTGTGTAATAATCGCCCATGACTGATAAATCATAATAATCACTCAAAGCCAAATAATAGCCTCCATTTTGAAGTGAATAACCTTGTCTGCGAGTGTCCTGAAAGGTGGGTATAATTAAACCGGACTGACTGGTATCCGTCATCGGAAAAAAAGCAAAAGGAATAGCAATAGGAGTAGGTACATCGGCAATAACCATATTGGTTAATCCTGTCACAACTTTTTGCTTTGGAACAAGTTTGATTTTGTTAGTTTGAAAATAATATTCAGGATTTTCAATATCTTCAGAGGTTGTAAAGCGAGCTTTCTTTAGAAAATAAACAGAATCATTTTCTTTTTTGGTAATTTCTGCTTTTACACGAAATTCGCCTTGATCGGTTCTGGAATTCCAAATCAATGCTTTTTTTGTTTTGGTGTTAAACCGAATAGAATCAGGTTCTACTACATTTGAACCTTGTTTAAAAACAGGTAATTGCGTATAAGTTCCTGTTGAATCTTTTATTCTTCCGGCATAAATTTCATCTTTTTCATAATTCATTACAATAATTCCTGCTTTTATTTCAATGTCTTGATAATAAAGTTCGGCTTTATTATATAAGGTTAGGAGTTTGTTTTTTTGATCAATTTTAGTGTAGTCTTCAGCGTTATACTTTATTTTGCCTTCTAAAATTGCTTTTTTTTCAGTTTTAACAACAGTGTCTTTTTTTGTAGTATCTTTTGTTTCAATAAAGTTTTCTTTGCTGATTAACAGGCTGTCAGGTGCTTTTTCAGCTTCAATTCGCAATGACTTATTAGGCAAATCCTGACCGTAATTTTTATGAATTCCGATTGTTAGGAAAAATGCTGATAAAACGATATGAAATAAGTTTGTACGCAAAGGTTTTAATGCTATTTTTGTAAAATTATGGCTTGATTTTTGGAGTGCCAAACTTACATATTATTTTTGGTCAAAAATAAGTAAATAATAAAATTTAAAACGTAGAGTTTTAATTAAAATTAACTTTTAAAAAAATGTATACTCTAAATAGATTCAAATTTCTAGGCTTTTTCCTGATTTTACTTTCTGTAAGTTCAATATTTGCTCAATCTAACAGCAAATTTAAAGTTGTGTTAGATGCTGGTCATGGCGGAAAAGACTTAGGTGCAAACTATTATGGCTTTATTGAAAAAAATATTGCCTTGGCTGTTGCATTAAAAGTTGGTAAGCAACTAGAGAAATATCCTGACATTCAAGTTATTTACACAAGAAAAACAGATGTTTTTGTTGAATTAATCGAACGTGCCAGAATTGCAAACCGTGCCAATGCCAATATGTTTTTATCCATTCACTGTAATGCCGCTCCAAAAGGTCAAGCCTATGGAACAGAAACCTTTGTGATGGGTTTAACTAAGAATGCTTCCAACCTTGAAGTGGCTAAAAAGGAAAATGCCGTAATTACCTTAGAGAGTGATTATAAGATGAAATACGAAGGATACGACCCGAAATCGCCGGAAAGTGTCATCGGAATTACACTTTTACAAGAAGAATATTTAGATCAAAGTATTACCATCGCTACAAAAATTCAGAATGAATATACTAATAAACTAGAAAGAAAAAATAGAGGAGTTAAGCAAGGTCCTTTCTTAGTTCTAAACCAAACGGCTATGCCAAGTATTCTAACCGAATTAGGTTTTCTTTCTTATAAACCCGAAGGAGCGTACTTGAACTCTGAAAAAGGTCAAGATGAATTAGCCAAAGGTATTGCCGATGCTATTTTATCCTACAAAAAAGAATATTATGGTGGTTCAGCACAAATGGTAGAAGAAAAACCAGAAAAAACAAGTGCAGAAATTCCGGTGGTTCAAGATGCTCCAAAACCAAAAGATGAACCAAAAGTTGTTGAAAACAAACCTGTAGATGTAAAAGGAGTTGTCTTTAAAGTTCAGATTTCGGCAAGCGGTAAAAAATTAGAATTATTACCAAAAAACTTTAAAGGTTTAGATCCAACATCGTTTATTGAAGAAAACGGTTTGTATAAATATTTTTACGCCCAAACTTCAAGTTATGATGATGCTAAGCAAAATCTTGCCGAAGCAAAAAGCAAAGGATACGATTCTGCTTTTATCGTTGCATTCAAAAACGGAAAAAAAATATCTATTCAGGAAGCTTTAAAACAATAAAGTTAATTTAGTTTTATAAATTTGTATAAAAACATTATCCATTGAAATTATCAAGAGAAATTAAAACAGCAATATTAGTTATATCGGCCATATTATTATTTATTTGGGGATATAGCTTTTTAAAAGGAACAGATATTTTATCCAAACATAAAACCGTTTTTGTGCTTTATGATGATGTTGAAGGTCTTATGGCTTCTGCTCCAGTGACGATAAACGGACTTACGATTGGTAAAGTGAAATCAATTAATTTTTTAGATGACTCAGGAAAATTAAAAGTTGAATTACAAATTGATACCGATTTTAAAATATCAAAAACAAGTGAAGCTAGAATATATGAGCCGGGATTAATTGGTGGAAAACAAGTTCAAATTGTTCCGGATTTAAAAAATAGTAACTTAGTGCAAGATGGAGATTTTCTAAGAGGTGGAGTAAAACCCGGTTTAACCGATTTAGTATCTGAACGATTGACACCTTTGCAGGAAAAGATTGAAAAAGCAATGCTAAGTGCCGATGGTGTTCTAATGAATATCAATGATGTTTTGGATGATAAAGCAAAAAAAGATTTAAGAAATAGTTTTGCAGAATTAAATAAAACGCTGACTTCGCTTAGTGAAGCTTCCAATTCTGCAAACGAAATTTTAACCAATAATAAAGGGAAACTTAATAATGTCGTAAATAACTTTGAAAAAGTTTCCAAGAATTTTGAAAAACTTTCTGATTCATTAGCACAAACTAATTTAAGGCAAACGGTTGAAAATTTAGAAAAAACATTAGCAAACGTCGATAAAATAATAGCCAATTTAGAATCCGGAAACGGAACAATGGGCAAGTTGTTAAAAGACGATAAAATGTACACCAACTTCACCAAAGCATCAAAAGAATTGGAACTTTTATTGGAAGATTTGCGTTTAAATCCAACCCGATACATTAATGTTTCTGTATTTGGAAAGAAAAATAAACCTTACGTAGCTCCAACGGAAGAAGACACAACAAATACCAAAAATTAACTTTATGAGTTATTTAGATAATATATTGTTCGCTATAATTTTAGGTTTAGGTTTCGGCTATTTTGCGATAAACGTAAAAAAATTAATCCGAAATATTAAACTCGGGCAAGATGTAAATCGTACTGATAATTCGGCCGAACGTTGGAAAAACATGGCCATGATTGCTCTTGGTCAATCAAAAATGGTGAAACGACCAATTGCCGGAATTCTGCATATTATTGTCTATGTTGGGTTTATTATCATCAATTTAGAATTACTAGAAATCATCATCGATGGCCTTTTCGGAACACATCGTGCTTTTTCTTTTATGGGAGGATTTTATAATGTATTAATTGCTTCTTTCGAAATTCTAGCTGTTTTAGTTATTATTTCTGTGATTGCTTTTTGGATAAGAAGAAATGTTATCAAAATCAAACGGTTTGTAAATTCAGATATGAAAGCGTGGCCAAAAAGTGATGCCAATTATATTTTATATTTTGAGATTGTGTTGATGTCGTTGTTTTTGATAATGAATGCATCAGATTATTGGTTACAGCAGATGGACGTTAATCATTATGATGAAGCCGGAAGTTTCCCAATCAGTCAATTTATCGCACCTTTATTCAACGGTTTATCCGAAGGAGTTGTCATTATTATCGAACGAACCGCTTGGTGGTTGCACATTTGCGGAATTTTAGTGTTTCTAAATTATTTATATTTTTCTAAACATCTTCATATTTTGTTGGCTTTTCCAAACACGTATTTCGCCAATTTGAATCCGCAAGGAAAATTTGACAATTTAGAAAGCGTAACCAATGAAGTAAAATTGATGCTTGATCCATCCGCTGATCCGTTTGCAGCTCCTGCAAATCCTGATGCAGCACCAGCTAAATTTGGAGCAAGTGATGTGCAAGATTTAGATTGGGTTCAATTGCTAAATGCGTATACCTGTACAGAATGTGGTCGATGTACTTCAGCTTGTCCCGCTAATCAAACCGGAAAAAAATTGTCTCCTCGTAAAATTATGATGGATACCAGAGATCGCTTGGAAGAAGTTGGTAAAAATATCGATCTAAACAAAGGCGTTTTTGTTCCTGATAATAAGTCATTATTAAACGACTACATCACTCCCGAAGAACTGTGGGCGTGTACATCGTGTAATGCTTGTGTTGAAGAATGTCCGGTCAACATCAGTCCATTATCAATCATTATGGATATGAGAAGGTATTTAGTGATGGAACAAAGTGCTGCTCCAATGTCACTAAATGCAATGATGACAAACATAGAAAACAACGGTGCTCCTTGGCAATACAACCAAATGGATCGCTTGAACTGGAAAGACGAAAATTAATATATAATCTATAAACCAAACAAATTCCCATAAAAGTGAGACTTGGGAACGTGTTTAATGAATGTGAAACTAACCAAAAATTAAAAAATGAAAGCGGAAGACATTGAAAAGAAGTTGCAAACCGTAACCGAAAACGGCCAACATCTAAGCCCAATTTTACCTCAAGGAATTAAGAATTATTTAATCGATATCGACGGAACAATCTGTGATGACATCCCAAATGAAGAACCGGAAAGAATGCTCACAGCCGAAGTATATCCTGATGCATTAATCACGTTGAACAAATGGTATGACGAAGGTCACATCATCTTCTTTTTTACATCAAGAACCGAAGCTCACAGAGAATATACCGAAACTTGGTTAAAAAAGCACGGCTTCAAATACCACGGAATGGTGATGGGAAAACCAAGAGGAGGAAACTATCATTGGATTGATAATCACTTAGTGAAAGCAACCCGATACAGAGGAAAATTTACCGATTTAGTTGAAAAAGAAGTTACGATTCAAGTTTTTGATGACGAACACCATGAATAAAAACGATTTTTAGATAGTTAGATTTTTGGATTATTAGACTCTTCGAACAATCTAAAAATCCAAAAATTTAATAATCGAACAATCCAACAATCTTAAAAAAAATGGCAGAAAATCTAACAGTGCCAACCATGGCAGAAATGATGGCTCAAGGCAAACAACCCGAAGTTTTATTTTGGGTAGGTTGTGCAGGGAGTTTTGATGACAGAGCAAAAAAAATAACAAAAGCATTCGTCAAGATTTTAAATCGTGCCAATGTTCCTTTTGCGGTTTTGGGTACAGAAGAAAGTTGTACCGGAGATCCTGCCAAAAGAGCCGGAAACGAATTTTTGTTTCAAATGCAAGCCATGATGAACATTCAGGTGATGAATGCGTATGAAGTAAAAAAGATTGTAACTGCTTGTCCGCATTGCTTTAACACCATCAAAAATGAATATCCTGAACTGGGCGGATTGTATGAAGTAATGCATCACACCCAATTTCTAAAATCATTGTTAGATGATGGTCGGTTAAGTATTGAAGGCGGACAATTCAAAGGAAGAAGAATCACTTTTCACGATCCTTGTTATTTAGGAAGAGCCAATAATGTATATGAAGCTCCTAGAGATTTAATCCAAAAATTAGATGTTGAATTGGTTGAAATGAAACGTTCCCGTGCTAACGGTTTATGCTGTGGAGCAGGTGGAGCACAAATGTTTAAAGATGCCGAACCCGGAAATAAAGAAGTAAACATCGAACGAACCGAAGATGCTTTAGAAACAAAACCTGATATCATTGCAGCCGGTTGTCCGTTTTGTAATACGATGATGACCGATGGAGTTAAAAACAAAGAAAAAGAAGCATCAATAAAAGTTATGGATGTGGCAGAATTGATTGCAAATGCACAAGATTTATAAATTAGGTAATAGGTAATTTTGGATATAGGTAAAAGGAGCTTTTTCTAATCTATCACCAATTACCCATAACCCTTTACCCTAAAAAAAATGTATATCCCTTTTGAAAATCTTCCCGAAGAATCCAGAATTTGGATTTATCAATCCAACCGAAAATTTTCGGATGAAGAAGTTGCTGAAATAGAAAATGATCTTCAAGCTTTTGTTGAAGAGTGGGCTGCTCACGGAACATCGTTAGAAGCTTCATTCATTACAAAATATAATCGTTTTATTATTCTTGCGGTTAATCAGGATGTGCAACAAGCAACCGGATGTTCGATTGACAAATCGGTTGAATTTATTCAATCATTAGAACAAAAATACAAAGTTGATTTGTTGGATAAAATGAATGTAACCTACAAACAAGGTGAATTTCTCACACACAAATCGCTTTTAGACTTTAAACGAATGGCGAAAGAAAAAGCTGTTTCTGCCAACACAATAGTTTTTAATAATCTCGTTAATACTATTGAAGAATGGAAAGAAAGTTGGGAAGTTCCCGCAGAAGACAGTTGGCACAGCCGATTCTTCTAAAAACTTTGATTTTTAAGTAAATTTCCTTTACTTTATTTTTTGTTGTTGGTTTTAAGTCTATTTTGTGATGGAACTTTTAACCTAGGCATCAAATTTGATAATTATCAAAAAGAAAGCATTTTTATGAATACCAAATTTGTTCGAATTATTCCATTACTACTTATTCTGATTGTTGTTGTCAATTGTGCCACCAACAAAGTCAGAAATAAATCTGTAGCTAAAACGGAAGTAGATTCTGTACGAACAGATTTGAAAAAAGCAGAAAAAAAGGAAACTCCTCAGTTTGATTATGTTTCTGTTACATCAAGTGAAAAAAAATGGGTGGACAGTGTTTATAATTCACTTACAATAGAAGAAAGAATTGGTCAGCTTTTTATGGTGGCAGCCTATTCTAACAAAGATTCGGCTCATATAAAATCATTAGATAAATTAATTACTGAACAAAAAATTGGTGGATTAATTTTCTTTCAAGGCGGACCCGTTCGTCAAGCTCAAATGACAAATCGTTTTCAAAAACTAACCAAAACTCCTTTGTTTATTGGAATTGATGCCGAATGGGGTTTGAGTATGCGACTCGATTCTGTCAACCGTTTTCCTTGGAATATGACGTTAGGAGCCGTTCAAAATTTAAAATTAATTGAAGAAACAGGAAAACAAATGGCTCTTCAATCCAAACGAATTGGTGTTCATTTTAATTTTGCTCCGGTTTTAGACATCAATACCAATCCAAAAAATCCCATCATTGGGAATCGTTCTTTTGGTGAAGATAAAGAAAAAGTGACTGAAAAAGCATTGGCTTTGATGACTGGTTTACAAAGTAATGGTGTTTTTGCAACCGGAAAGCACTTTCCTGGTCACGGTGCCACTTCAACCGATTCGCATTACACGTTGCCGGTCGTGAATTTTACACAAGAACATATTCGTGAGGTGGAATTGTATCCATACAAAAAATTAATTAACAAAGGTTTAGCGAGTGTAATGGTCGCTCATTTAGAAGTACCAAGTTTTGAAAGTCGTAAAGGTTATCCTTCCTCCATTTCCTATCCAATTGTTACTAATTTGTTGAAAGAAGAATTAAATTTTAAAGGATTAATTTTTACGGATGCTCTAAATATGAAAGGAGCCAGTAACTTCAAAAGTCCGGGAGATATTGATTTAGCTGCATTTTTGGCCGGAAATGATATTCTTTTATTTCCTGAAAATGTTCCCGTAGCAATTCAAAAGATTAAAGAAGCCTATGAATTATCAACAATTACGGAGGAACGATTGGCCCATTCAGTCAAAAAGATTTTACAATTTAAGTACAAAGCTGGGTTAAAAAATCAGAAACCAATTGAACTTACAAATTTATCATCGCAAATTAATACACAAGAAGATGAGGCTTTGTTGTATAAATTATATGAAAATAGTACCACAGTTCTAAAAAACAAACTGGCAATCTTACCAATCAAAGAATTGGATGAAGAAAAAATTGCCTATGTTAAATTTGGCGATGATTTGCATGAAACTTTTCTTGAAACATTAAAAAAATATGCTGAAGTAACGGAAGTTTCAAATGAAAATCTTGACTCTTTATTAGCTCAATTAAATGATTTTAATAAGGTAATCATCGGATTTCATAAAGCCGACGGAGCTTGGAAAAAACATGATTTTTCTGCTAAAGAAATTTTGTGGATTTCTGAAATAGCCAAGCGAAAAAGAGTTATTTTAGATTGTTTTGTAAAGCCTTATGCCTTGAGTTCAATACCTTCTTTTGAAAATATTGATGGCGTAATTGTTTCTTATCAAAACAATGAAATAGCTCATACTATTTCTGCTCAGCTCATTTTTGGTGCCATTGAAGCAAAAGGTAAATTGCCTGTTACCATCAATGAAGAATTCAAAGTTAATCATGGTTTATCTACTCAAAAGTTAAATCGATTAGGGTTTACTCATCCTTCCAATGTGAATATGAATCCGTTTATATTAACTAAAATCGATTTGATTATGCAAAAAGCAATCAATGAAAAAATGACGCCGGGCGGACAAATTTTAGTAGCGAGAAAAGGAAAAGTAATTTACCAAAAAGCTTTTGGATTTCATTCGTATGACAATGAAGTTCCCGTTAAAAACTCTGATATTTATGATGTGGCATCACTCACAAAAATTGTTTCTACGTTGCCAAATGTGATGCAATTGTATGATAAAAGAACAGTAAATTTAGATTCAAAATTAGGCGAAATGCTTCCGGTTTTTAAAGGAACAGATAAAGAAAACATCAATTTTAAAGATTTACTTTCTCATTATGCTCGTTTGCAAGCGTGGATTCCTTTTTATAAGAAAACATTAGACTCAAATAATAAACCTTCTGAAAAATATTATAGAAAATCGTACAGCGAAGATTTTCCGTTTCAAGTTGCTGAAAATTTATATTTGAGAAAAGATTATCAGGATACGATTTTATCAATTGTAGCAAACAGTAAATTATTGCCCAAAAAGGAATACAAATACAGCGATTTCACGTTTATTATTCTAAAAAATTATATTGAAAGAGCCACCGGAAAATCGTTGGATGATTTAAGTGAGAAGAATTTTTATTCCAAAATTGGAGCAAGTAACACGCTTTACAATCCGTTGCAACGATTTGATATGAGTATAATTCCGCCCACCGAAGTAGATAATTATTACCGTTACAAAACTATTCAAGGCTATGTGCACGATATGACAGCAGCGATGGAAGGTGGAGTAGGTGGTCACGCCGGAATTTTTTCGAATTCGATGGATATGGCTAAAATTATGCAACTTTATTTGCAAAAAGGAAGTTATGGCGGTCAACGATTTTTTAGCGAGGAGACTTTTGATGTATTTAATACCTGTTATTATTGTCCCGAAGGAAATCGTCGCGGAATTGGTTTTGATAAACCACAACTAGGAAAATCAGGACCAACGTGCGGTTGTGCGTCAATGACGAGTTTTGGTCACACAGGATTCACCGGAACAATGGCCTGGGCAGATCCGGAACAAGAATTGGTGTATATCTTTTTATCGAATCGAATTTTTCCTAATTCAGAAAAAAATACGCTTTCTCAACAAAATATTAGAGAAGATATTCAGCAGGTAATTTATGACGCGATAATTCACGAAAATTAATTCGTTCTAAATGTATTTCGAATAATATCACTCGGAAATACGACCATACTTTCGTGACCATTTTTTCCAACAGCGGCAACACCAAAATAGAAGTTGTCGATGACGATTCCTTTCAATTCAAAATTATCCACATTACCAACAAAACGACTGAATTCCCATTGTGGAGAAGTGGTGTTTCGCCAATAAATTTTATAACCAACAACCGTTTCATCATTCGATTTTTCCCAACGTAATTTTGTGTTTGGTTCAACAATTCCACCAATAAGGACTTTAGTTGGAGCTGGTGGTGCCCAAGCTAAATTGGCTAGAACAACAGCATTCACGGCAGTTAGTTTGACTACGTAATCAAAGTTGACACCTTCCAAAACATCGCCATATGCAATTCCGTTTTCGGTTCGTAAATTTTGATGTTGACGATTATAATTTTCATGAGCTTCCATAATTCTGATTCCGGCATAACCCAAATCATTAAACGGACGATGATGACCACCTCTGCCAAAACGATCCAATCTGTAAATCATCATCGGGTTCATTTCAGGCATATAGGTTTGAATTTGTTTATGCGTATAACGTGCCAATTGACGTGAAATACCATCCACTTCGCCGCCATAAAATCTTCGCAAATTTCTTTCTTTTTCTGTTTCGGTAGGCGGAGTAGGTTCTGAAAATATCCTAAAACTTCTATTATCAATCACACCATCAACACCTTCAATGTTTCCAATCATATCATTATTCAACACACCAATAATTTCCCAGTTATTTTTCTTGGCAAATTCGGCAAAACCTTTTCCGCCAAACAAACCTTGCTCTTCACCGGACAATCCTAAATAAATGATACTGTTTTCAAAACTATATTTTGATAAAACCCGAGCGGCTTCAATCGTTCCAGCCATTCCGGTTGCATTGTCATTTGCTCCTGGAGCATCGCCCTCATAATCCATTGTATCTGAATTTCTGGAATCAATATCGCCAGTCATAATAATGTATCGATTGGGATATTTTGTTCCTTTTTGGATCGCCACTACATTTACAATCCAACTGTCTTTTGGAACGCGTTCACCTACATTAGTTGTAACAAAATCTTTTTGATAAAAAACTTGAAGGCAATTTTTACAATCTTTCGAAATCGTTTCAAATTCCGATTTTATCCAACGACGAGCAGCTCCAATGCCTCTTGTGTTTGAAATGGTATCACTAAATGTGTTGCGAGTGCCAAAATTGGCGAGAGTAGTAATGTCTTTTTGTAATCGGTTTGCAGAAACAGATTCTATGATGTCATAAATTCGACTATCTGTTTGAGAAAAAGTAACGGTTGAAAACAATAAAAGTAATGGAAGAAGGTAAAATTTCATATCCTTTTCTTTCAAAGATACAAAATATGTATTTTTAAAAAGAAAAGGACAGAATAAATAGAACTGATGAACTTATAGTTTGTGCATATTTGTCGCCAATGTTTCAATAAATTTTGAAATTGGCCCTTTGATCATCATCGCCATCATTGGATTAAATTCTCCATCAAAAACCAATTGAACTTCCGAATTATTTTCGGATATTGAATTGATATTTCCCGTTAATGTAAAAGGTAATTTATCGGAAGCAGCTCCTAAAACAACTTGGCTTGGAGCATTTTTTTCTTTCATTTTTAATTTAATTTCCGGCATTCCTTTTAAACCAAAAATAAACGAATCTTCTCCGGTTACTTCAAATTTTGCAATGCTGTCGGGCATTAATTTTTCAAAATTGCGAACATCGCTCAATGATTCAAATAAATACTGAGCTGATTTTTCTACAGTAACTTTTGGACTTTCTAAATTCATTTTTTTCTTTTATCGGTTGTCAGTTTTCGGTTGTCTGTTGTCAGTTTTCCGAAAAGTGATTAAATCTATTTTCTTTTCTCTTTTTTCTATTCTCTAAACTTCAACACCCCAAGTGGATGGACTCACACGCCATTCTTGCAAAGTGTGCTGTTCTTCTTCGGTAATGTATTTTTTTGATACAGCTAATTCTAATAAATTATCATAATTAGACAATGTATGTAATTCTACATTCGCATTTTTGAAGTTTTGTACAGAAACATCAAAGCCATACGTGAAAATGGCGACCATACCTTTTACATTCGCTCCTGCTGCTTTTAACGCTTCAACTGCGAGTAAACTACTACCACCTGTACTGATTAAATCTTCAACAACCACAACACTTTGACCTTTTTGTAAAAATCCTTCCACTTGATTTTGACGACCGTGTTTTTTTGGTTCCGGTCGAACATACACAAAAGGAAGTCCCATATACTCTGCAACAAGCATACCAATACCAATTGCTCCGGTGGCAACTCCGGCAATTACGTCAGGTTTTCCGTACTGTTTTTCAATATTTTTAGAAAACTCTTCGCGGATGTAATTACGAATAGGTGGAAATGAGAGTGTTATCCGATTATCACAATAAATAGGTGATTTCCATCCTGAAGCCCATGTAAAAGGATTTTTAGGATTTAATTTAATTGCGTTTATTTGTAAAAGCAATTCGGATGTTTTTTTTGCTGTATCTTTATTAAAAATCATAGTACAAATGTATAAAGTTTTTGTGAACGACAAGCCACTTTTTTTGACAAATCAAATTCAAAAGGAAACTGATTTTCAGCTTTTTTTGTTGGATAGTGTTGATATAAAGCAACTTATTATCAAAATCTTTAAAAATAAAGTTGATAAAGCTTTTTTGTATCATCCCGATGAAAAGGAAATTCTTAAAAAACTGAAGTCAAAAATTCCGGTGGAAAAAGCAGGAGGAGGTTTAGTTTTAAACGATAAGAATGAAGTTTTATTCATTTTTAGAAATAAAAAATGGGATTTACCCAAAGGCGGAATCGAAAAAGGCGAAGAAATTGAAGATACTGCCATTCGTGAAGTGGAAGAAGAAACCGGCGTGAAAGGTTTAAAAATCACCAGAAAATTAAACAAAACCTACCATATTTTCAAACGAAATGGTCGTTATAAATTAAAAATCACCCATTGGTTTGAAATGAAAACCAGTTATTCCGGAAAAATGGTTGGTCAAGCCGATGAAGGAATTGAAAAAGTAGAATGGATCAAACAAGAGAATATTCCTAATTGCTTGACAAATTCGTATGAAAATATCAAATTATTGTTTGAAAAAGAATTGATTTAAAATTAATTCAAAACACGGTAAACAGGATAGGTGAGATGAGAAGATTCATAATATTCTGAATTTTTATAAATCCAATCCAACTGAGCCGAACCGTTATCTGCAAACGATTTGTCTTCTGCTTTTTTCTTTTCAAATTTTTCTTTTAACGTTGGATTTTTAGCTAAAATTTCCACTGCCAAATCTTCAAAAACATAAGCAGAATAGCCTTCTTTTTGTTGTAAAATCCCATCAAAAAAGTTCCAATTAAAAAATGAATCGGGTGCTTCGGGTTCTAATGTTTCCATTAAATATTTTACTGCAAATTGTTGTGTTGGAATAAAATAATCACCTTTTTTAAACACAATTTTCTCAATTAATTTATTCACAGTTGTGTTTGAATGCGGATAATGTCCTTCGTAAGCAGAAGTAGCAGTTTTATAATCTGCAATTTTATATTTTTCAACTTCAATCAACGTATCTTTTTCAAATTGAACCATTTCAACCTTATTCAATTTTAATAAGTCAATGACATTCCACCACGATTTTGGAATTATGTATGCCGAAGGAATTTCAACTTGTTTTTGCGGTTTATAAAAATGATAATATGGAATTTGCTTTTTAAATAGCTTCTTTTGATCGTAAAATAATCGATCTTTTCCTGAAATTTCACTTTTTTTATAACCAGATTCAAAACCCAAAAAATCAATTTGTTCCACTTTTGTACTGTCAATTTTCCATTGCAAAGTATAAAGCGATTTTGGTTTAAATTGAATTTGATTTTTAGTACGCAAATATTTTATTTTCAAATAATTTGCATCAGTATGTGCGATGGTTTCCAACATAAATTCGTAGGTAACTTTCACACGGTCTTCATATTTTTTTAACATATGTGTTTCCGGCATATAGCCTATGGTATGAAAAAGTGAAGCATATCCGGTGGAATAACGCGGTAAATCCATCATTTGTGTAAAACCTTTTTCAGGAGTTGCACCATAAACGGTTACGTACGGAATACTTTCAATCTTCTTCTTTAGTAATTGTGTTCTTATTTTTGGAGTCATTTCATCTTTTAAATAATTTCCTAAATCATTTCCAAGTTTTTGATGTTGTGTTTGAATATACGTCAAAACATATTGATAATCAGCACCATTACTCACGTGATTGTCAATAAAAACATCAGGATTTACCAAATGAAAAATTTCAGCAAAACTTCTTGCATTTTTGGTATCCGACTTTATAAAATCACGATTTAAATCGAAATTTCTATCATTTCCACGAAAGCCATATGATTCCGGACCATTTTGGTTCGCTCTTGAAAATGAATTTCGATTTAATGTTCCGCCAATATTATAAAAAGAAATTACGGCAATAATTGTGTTTTTTGGAACGGTAATTTTTCCTGTTGCTAAGTCTCGAATTAACATCATTGACGCATCAACACCATCGGGTTCGCTGGGATGAATGTTGTTATTTATTAACAGCATTGCTTTATTCTGATTTTTCTTCAAATCAAAATCTTTCTCAGGATTAAAAATTAGTAATCGAAGTGGTTCTCCGGAATCGGTTAGACCCATTTCCATCAATTTTATAGTTTTAAATTCTTTGGTTAATGAATTATAGAAATCAATCGCTTCCTGATACATTGCAGTTTGGTTTTTATTTCCTTTTTCGTAAGGAGTTAAAAAAGCATCACTTTTTTGTGAAAAAGTAAAAAATGAAGTAAGTAAAAAGTAAATGATTAAATTTTTTTCCATGAAAATAATTTTATAAGAATTTTTATATCAAAGTAATTTTGTATTGTAAAAAATATTAGATTTGTGTTCAACAAATTTAAAAATAATCATTTATGAAAAAAATTACTTTATTACTTTTATTGCTCGTAGGATCATTTGGTGTTGCTCAAACGATCTCTCATTCAAACTCAATGGATTTAGGTGACACAAATGTTGCTTGTAACATTGGAACGATTACTTCTGGTGAAAACAGTTACTTTAGATTTTTTCAATTGAATAGTTTTTCTATTACTGGAGACTACAGTATCACTAGTGTGCAATTTGGAGTTCAATCGTTAACAATTCCTACTTTGCCAGGAGGTTTTCCGGTAACTGTTAAAATTTCTTCTACTGCAAACACAAATTTTCCAATAGGATATCCTACTGGTTACACTGAGTTAACTCAAATTACAACAAATATTCAAACAACTGATGTAGGAACTTTAGTATCTATTCCAATTAGTGCAACGATTCCTGCAGGTTCAAATTTGTTGGTTGAAGTTGGTTATTTAGCTCAGGAAACTGGAAGTGGAAACCGTATTTTCTTATCAGCTAATGATCTAGGGCAAACAGCGGTTACTTATTTAGCAGCACCTGGTTGTGGTATAACATCTCCAACATCAATGACTACTGTAGGTTTTCCAGATGCTCATTTAGTATTAAGTGTAACCGGAGAAGTTTTAGGTTTAAATGATAGTTTGTTACAGCAAGTTTCGGTTTATCCTAATCCATCAAAAGAAAAAGTTACTGTGAGCTTACCAAACTCAATTTCAGTAGTAAAATCTACTTTAACTGATATCAGTGGAAAACAAATGGCAATCTCGCTAGATGTAAATAATTCATTTTCAGTTTCAGAATATGCTGCAGGCATCTATATTTTAAATTTAGAAACGACTGAAGGAGTTTTAAACAAAAGAATTGTTAAAGAATAAATTACTATTTAGTAAATAATTAAAAATCCGATTTTAATCGGATTTTTTTTTATTCTATTTTCACTGAATCCGGGACTAAAACGCTATAATCTCCGCCATTTCTAATTACATCGCGAACAATACTTGAACTGATATACGAAGTATTTGCTGCAGTTAATAAAAAGACAGTTTCAATTTTAGATAATTTTCTGTTGGTATGAGCGATTGCTTTTTCAAACTCAAAATCGGCTGGGTTTCGTAAACCTCGCAAAATAAATTCCGCTTTTTCTTTTTTGCATAAATCGATGGTCAATCCTTCATAAGTAATCACTCGTACTTTTGGAGAATCTTTAAAAGCATCTTCAATGAATTTTTTTCGTTGTTCGAGTGAAAACATGTATTTTTTTTCTGCATTGACACCAATAGCCACAATCACTTCATCAAAAAGTGAAATTCCACGTTTGATAATATCGAAATGGCCGTTTGTAATTGGGTCAAAAGAGCCTGGGAAGATTGCTTTTTTCATAGTTTATTTTTAGTTAGCTAAAGCCAATTCAATTGCGTTATCAAATAATTCTGTTAACGAAATTCCTGCCGCCTTAGCTTGTTGAGGCAAAATACTTTCGGTGGTCATACCGGGAATGGTATTCATTTCCAGCATATACGGTTCGTTGTTTACGATGATGAATTCACTTCGTGAAAATCCTTTCATTTTCAAGACTTCATACGCTCTTTTGGATACAGTTTCTACTTTTAATTTTAATTCCTCACTTATTCTGGCAGGTGTGATTTCTTGTGATTTTCCTAAATATTTGGCTTCATAATCAAAAAAATCATTTTCGGAAACGATTTCGGTAATTGGTAAAACAGTGATTTTTCCTTTAAAATTAATTACTCCAACTGAGACTTCTACACCATTCAAAAAACTTTCAATGATAATTTCGTTGTCTTCTTTATAGGCATTTTCAATGGCCGGAAGCAATTCATTCTTAGTTTTTACTTTCGAAATTCCGAAACTTGAACCGGATTTATTGGGTTTTACAAAACAAGGTAAACCAACTGTTTCAATAATTTTATCACTATCAATTTCATCACCTAAATTAAGGTAAAATGAAGTGGCTGTTTTAATTCCATATGGTTTTAAGACTGAAAGTAAATCTCTTTTATTAAATGTTAAAGCGGCTTGATAATAATCGCAACTTGTTTGCGGAATTCCAAGTAATTCAAAATAAGCTTGCATTAAACCATCTTCGCCGGGAGTACCGTGAATGGCATTAAAAACAACATCAAAGGTTATTTTTTTACCATTTAGATCAATTGAAAAATCATCTTTATTAATTGGAAATTCTTCATTTGATTCATTCACATAAACCCATTTCTCTTTAAAAATATGAATTTTAAACGGATTGTATTTTATTTTATCTAAATACTGATAAACAACACCACCGCTAGTAAGCGAAATTTGATATTCACTGGAATATCCACCCATAATAATGGCAACATTTTTCATTGAATTGCGTTTGTAAGTTTAGGTTTAAGTTAAACAAAATTATCATTTATTTATCGAAACAAAAAACGGTTTATAATTTTATATATTTGCAATAAATAAAATAGGATGAGTTTTAGAAAATATCTTACGAGTAAAGTCTTTTTTAGACAAGTTTTGGTTGCACTTGGTATTGTGGCAGTGTTGTCTTTTGTTTTTTTTAATATGTTATCGTATTTTACAAATCACGGCGAAGAAATCACAGTTCCTAATTTGAGCAAGCTAACTGTTGAACAAGCAGAAGAAAAACTTGAAAGTTTAGATTTAGATTATGTGCTTTTGGACACATTGGATTTTAATAAAGAATTTCCAAAATATGGTGTGGTCGTGCAAGATCCAAAACCGGGTTCTAAAGTAAAAGCCAATCGAAAAGTGTATATTAAAATAAATTCGGATGGTTATGCTTATGTAACTTTACCCGATTTAATTGAAAAAACATACCGTCAAGCAGAACCAACATTAAAATCGATTGGTCTGGAAATAGGAACCATTACTTATAAACCTTATCTAGGAAAAGACATGGTTTTGGAAATGAAACACAATGGAGCTCCAGTGAAACCAGGTGCAAAAATCATGAAAACTTCAAAAATTGATTTGGTTTTAGGAGATGGCAAAATAGCTTTTGACGAAACAGAAATAGATAGTCTTATGCAACAAGAAGACTTAGAAAATACGGATGAATAACTTACCAACAGTAGAATTAGAATCTGACGACGAATTATTTGAACACCACCGTTTTGAAGTCCCCAAAGGGCAATCGATGGTTCGGATAGATAAATATTTAATGCAAGTTGTAGAAAATACAACCCGCAACAAAATTCAACAAGCCGCAACTGCAGGAAACATAATAGTTAATGATGTTCCTGTAAAATCAAACTACAAAGTAAAACCGTTTGATGTCATCCGTTATTTGATGGCTCATCCGCCTTATGAATATTTGTTGGAACCCGAAGATATTCCCATCAATATTGTTTATGAAGATGAGCAATTGTTGATTGTAAACAAAGAAGCCGGCATGGTGGTTCATCCCGGTCACGGAAATTACAGTGGAACTTTAGTTAATGCGTTGGCTTTTCATTTTGAAAATCTACCAATGAACAGTTCCGAACGTCCCGGATTGGTGCATCGAATTGATAAAAATACCTCAGGATTGTTGGTTATTGCCAAAACGGAATTTGCAATGTCTTATTTAGCTAAACAATTTGCAGATAAAACATCTGAACGAGAATACATTGCTTTGGTTTGGGGAAATCCTACTGAAGACGAAGGAACAATTGGCGGTTTTATTGGAAGACATCAAAAAGACCGAATGCAAATGGCTGTTTATGACGATGAAGCTTTTGGAAAACCAGCCGTTACACATTATAAAGTGATTGAACGATTTGGGTATGTCACGTTAATTTCTTGTAGATTGGAAACAGGAAGAACACATCAAATTAGAGCTCACATGAAACATATTGGTCATCCGTTATTCAACGATGAACGATATGGCGGGCATCAAATTCTGAAAGGAACAACCTTTACAAAATACAAACAATTTGTAGAAAATTGTTTTAAGATTTTACCAAGACAAGCTCTGCATGCAAAAACACTAGGTTTTGAACATCCTACTACCAAAGAGTTTATGCGTTTTAATTCTGATATTCCGCAAGACATGGTAGATTGTATAGAGAAATGGAGAAATTATTCGAAATCGAATAGTGTAGAAGAAGAATAGAAATTAGTATAACTAAAAAAGCAGCAATCTCAATTATGATTTTGCTGCTTTTATATTTATATAATAATGATTATCCTCGTCTACCTGAATTAGAAGAACCTCTTGTTCCTGAGCTTTCAGATCTCGAAGAACTTCTTGTTGGAGCACTCATTTGGCTAGAAGAAGAACGTGGAGCCGATTGCACTTTAGGAGCCGGGTTGCTTCTTGGAGTACTCATTTGACTCGAAGAAGAACGTGGAGTAGATTGTGCTTTTGGCACAGATGTACTTCTAGGCGTACTCATTTGGCTAGAAGATGAACGTGGAGTAGATTGCACTTTTGGAACACTACTTGACGTTGACGAGCTTCTTGGCGTACTGTTTATCGAACTATGAGAGGAAGAATTATTTCTCACTCGTGGAGTAGGATTTTCTAAAGATGCAGAATTACTATTTACAAATTCAGAACTTCTTGGATTATTTCTTGGCGTATTATTGATTGCCATTTCTTCAGAACGTGTTGAACCATTTACTCTAGTTCTTGGTGTGTTTTGCGTAGCATTTGAACGAACACCATTATTTCTTGTTCCAGTGTATGAAGTTTCAGAAAGTTGGTTATTTCTTATGCTTCCCACAGAAGAATTTGAATTGTTTCCTTGACTTCTGGTAGCTCTAGTTTGAGTTAATTCATATCTATTATTCACACCATTGTTTCGGGTTGAAAACGATCGGGTAGGGTGTTGCGTTTCATAATAATTAGATCTCCTTGTTTGGTGCAATGCAATGGCTCTTGTACTTCTTCTATGATTAACATAATGACAAGTGTTGTTTACATTTACAAAAACATTCACATGATTTCTGTATCGAAAGATTGGCCAAGGATTCCAAGCATAATAATAAGTTGGATAATAACCCCAATACCAAGAAGAGTAATACGGACGATAGGAATGTACCCAAAACGTATTAAAAATGATTGGTCTGTGGATATAAACTGGCTCATAAATATAATTTGATCCATACATATAAACATCTCCAACAACTTGAACTTGCACATTGTTGTTACGATCTCTTTCAACTTCAACAGTTGCAACGTCTTGAAACATATCTCTCCCTAAAACAGATTGAACAATGATTAAATGTGTTCCGTTTTCCACTACTTCAATTACACGCAAATAATCTACTTGATTATCATTGTTTAAATCTAAATTAGAAATTGGATTTGAAGGATCATTCAATCTTCTTTCAAAATCTTCTAAATTGGAAGCTTCACCAAAAATGTGGGCAACAGCTCTCAAATCTAAATTATCGCTAATGTCAATAGAATTTGCTCGCACAGTGGTTCTATCTTGGGCATTTATACTTGTCATCCCGACAAACAAAATACAAAGGGTTAATAATGTAGTTTTCATAACGTTGAGTATTTAAAGTTTATAGTAAAGTGAACTTTACTTTTTACAGTTATACAATTTCTGTGCCAATACTTTTTTGAGCACTTTTTTTATAAGAATATATTGTAAAATAGTGCTTGTAAAATTCATTTTTGTTTTTATATTTGTAAAAATTCTTAACAAAATGCGTAAAATTTGTGAAATTATTATGTTATTCGTTTTGGTTTCTTGCAATAATGTTGAGAAAAAGTCAAAGCCAAATTTAAGAGCACCTTTTACAGGAGTAGAAATTGATACACTTTTAGCTGATACTATGAGTGTGAGAGCCATTACTTTAGAAAAAGATAAAGTTTGGTACGCCACCGATAAAGGCACTTATGGTTATTGCAGATTTGATAAATCAAAGAATTATATTGGTCAGATTACTTTGGATTCAGTTAATCCTCATTTTAGAGGAATTGCTAAAAACAGTTCTTCCATATTTATGATTAGTACCGAAAAACCAGCTGTGATTTATGAGGTGTCTAAAAAGGATAATTTGGTAACTAAAGTTTTTGAAGACAAAAATCCGAATGCGTTTTACAACGGAATTCAATTTTGGAATGATTATGAAGGAATTGCCATGGGTGATCCACAAAACGAATGTCTTTCTATTCTAATCACAAGAGATAGTGGTAAAACGTGGACAAAAGTTTCGTGTTCAGATTTACCAAAAATAGAATCAGGCGAAGCCGGTTTTGCTGCCAGCAATAGTAGTCTGGTTGTAAAAGGCGATTATACCTGGATTGTAACCGGAGGAACCAAAGCACGCGTTTTCTTTTCAAAAGACAAAGGAAAAACATGGTCGGTGCACGATACTCCAATGAATCAGGGAAAACCTATGGCAGGAATTTTTTCAGCCGATTTTTACAATGATACAATAGGAATAATTGCCGGTGGAGATTATGAAAATCAAGATGAAAATTCAAAAAACAAAGCCTTAACGATCAATAGCGGACAAACTTGGGCTTTAATTTCCGACGGAGAAGGGTTTGGTTATACTTCTTGTATTCAATTCGTACCTGAATCGGGTGGTCTTTTAACGGTTAGTGTTGGTCCGCAAGGGATTTATTTTTCAGACGACAGCGGTAATTTCTGGAAAAAAATTAGCGATGAAAAAGACTTGCATACCATTCGATTCATTAATGAACGAAATGCCATTGCCGCTGGAAAGAATAAGATTATCAAAATAAAATTTACATCAAATTAATTTCGTTTGGACGAACGATTTTCGCGGTATTGTTTTAATAAACTTCGATTAAAATCTTCTTCTGCTTTTTTGAGTTTGATGATTTTATGTGAACTGATTACACTTTTTAAATCGGCAACTAATTTTTTTCTCAATTGATGGGTTTCTTCTTCCACACTTTCCATTTGAGTTAATAAAGTAGAAGCATCTTTTTCAGACATCGAATCTAAGTCAGAATCCATACGTTTCATATACGATTTCATTTTATTATGACGTAGTTCAAATTGCTTTTCTTCAAAAGCATTATAAATTGGCCAGAATTTTTCGGCTTCTTGCTGAGTTAAAGATAATTCGGTGGTGATAAAAGCTGTTTTTAACGTTTTAATTTTATCTCTTTTTCCGCCTTGTGCAAAAGCAGTTGAAACAAAAATCAAACAAAAGAGCAGGATATAAATGGAACTTTTTTTCATGATAATTTTATTTTTAATCGATAAGATAATGTTCTAATACTTTATTTTCTAATAAATAATTTTCGATCGATTCAGATTCTAATGATTGATTTTTTTGTAATGAAGTTATGTCTGAATCGTCTAAAAGACTAATAATATCTTCTGTAGTAACACGTTGATGATAACTTAAATAACTTTCAATAGAATCATGATCAAGTGAATCATTTTCAATTTTCCAGTTTTGATAGGTAGGAATGCTAATTGCTAAAATAACAACAGCAGCAACCGCAGAAAACCAGTATTTTCGATAGGATTTAAGTTGAATGACTTTTGGTTCTTCGTTATCAATCTGACTCAAAATTTTAGATTCAAGTTCATCAAAGTAATTTTCTGGAACTTTAAAGCCGGGTTTAATTTTCGGATGTTTATGTAAATCAATTGGATTCATGCTTATTTGACTGTAAAAATTATAAATGGTTTAATCCTGTGATAAATATTCTTCAATTTTTTTAACGGCAATGTGATAGGAAGCTTTCAAACCTCCAACTGTGGTTCCTAAAATCTCCGATATTTCTTCATATTTCAATTCTTCAAAATATTTCATTTTAAAGATGAGTTGTTGTTTTTCGGGAAGCATCGCAATGGCTTTTTGTAATTTTAACTGAATTTCATCACCGTCAAAATACTCATCCGCTTGCATTTTTTCGGTTTGTTGCATAAGATAATCTTCGTTGGTAGTTTGAAACCGTTTTGATTTTTGTTGTAAAAAAGTCAAGGCTTCATTCGTGGCAATTCGATATATCCATGAAAAAAGTTTGCTTTCCCCTTTAAATCCGTTTAGATTTCTAAAAACTTTTACAAATGTATTCTGCAAAACATCGTCTGCGTCATCATGATTTAAAACAATGTTACGGATATGTGCATAGAGTGGTCGCTGATAGTGAGATACCAACTCCTGAAAGGCATTTCGTTGCGTTTTTGGATTTAATAACGATTCTATAAAAGCTTTTTCGTCTTGCAAAACAGTGTTTATCGATTAGACTGTGAATTTACAAAAAGGTTTAATAGCTTTTGTATAGAAAATAATTAACCTGATTTATTCAATAGGAGTAGGCGTTACAGGAACTGGTCTGATTGGTTTGCTAATTTGTTGTTTAACAGGAATATATATTTCCGTTAGCCATTGCGAAGGTTGCTTAACTTCCGTATTATTTTTTACATAAACTTCTCTAAAAGTTCCGTTGTAATTTTGCTCTAAATTATTCTTTTTAAGGTAATCGAATCCTTTATCCCAAGCTTCTTTACTATGCGAATAATCACCTTTTAATGTAATTTTTAACGCTTGATGAGGCATAATACTATCCACTGTAAACTCACTTTCGGGCGTTGTATAAATGATTTCCATAAGAGTTGAAGCAATTGAAAATTCAACTTTATCGTTTGCTACATCATATTTGTCAAAAACCACAAATTTTTGTTTGTTAGTTTTAATTTTATTTTCCTGAACAAAGTTATAAAGCAAAGGCATTGATTCCTGTAGAGCTGTATAAAAACCGGAAATAGTACTTTCTCCTTTACGCTTTAAATATTTTTGATGAGAAACTTCAACAATACCATCCAAATCGATAGAATAAGTTGAAATTTCTTTACTAAGAACCTTTTCTAATGCAATTAAATTATTTTCAAAATCAGAACCTAATTTCTTTTCAAATCCGCTTGAAAAAAAGGACTCCACTTTCCCCATAAAATCTAATTTTCCGGAGGAATTCCAAGTTACTTTGGTTCCGCCAACAGTATCTTTAAAAGTGATGAAAGCATCTGATGTAACACCATTCCAAGAAACTTTTTGAGCAATGCTGTCGTTTTCTTTCAAAAAAGTGGTTTCTACAGATCCGTTCCCGTTTGAACCGGTCCAATTAAATGACCCACCAACACCAACTGTATTATTTGGATAACTAGCTTTTAGATTCTTCTCATTCAAATTTAAGAATGATTCCCAATTTTGATAATCGTTTACATACTGAAAAAGAGTTGATTTTTCAATGTTGATAACCTTG
Organism: Flavobacterium azooxidireducens; assembly: GCF_023195775.1. Classification (NCBI taxonomy): domain Bacteria; kingdom Pseudomonadati; phylum Bacteroidota; class Flavobacteriia; order Flavobacteriales; family Flavobacteriaceae; genus Flavobacterium; species Flavobacterium azooxidireducens. The sequence continues at coordinate 3,676,835 of NZ_CP096205.1, read as the reverse complement.
CTTTTTGTAACAGAAAAATTACCTTCTTTAGTTGATAAATAAACCGAAAAAGCTAATAAAATCAACAAAATCAGCAGCAAAATATATTTTAGAATTCTCATTACAATTGGGTGTTTTAAAACGACTATGTAAAGGTAGGAAATTTATTTTAGTTTTAACAGAAACGAATTTTTCTCATACAAAAGATTTTAATTTTTTGATTTATATTTTAATAGTGTAAGAATTATGACACTTGAATTATTCAAATTCAATCTTATTTTATATCAATCTTATAATTTTTAATTGAATATGAAAAAAGATGTTCAGTTATTTCGTGAATTTAATATAAGATATTGAAAAAGAATCAGTTAATTATCAAAACGTTAAATTCTAAATTCAATTAATTATGAAAAAAATGATTAAACTGATTATGGTTTTTGGTATGATTGCTTTTCTTTCCTTTTCATGCAAGGAAAAAGCGTCTGAGCCAGTTGAAGAAGCTCCGGTTGCTCTTGATGTAGAAGCAATTAAAAGTGAAATTCAAGAACTTGAAAACAGGTATGCAAATGCAGCAAACTCTAGTAATGTTGATGCTGTAATGACCTAATTATGCCGATGATATTGTAAGTTATCCTACCGATAAATTACCAATTTCTGGTAAGGCAGCTTTACGTGAATCATTAGTAAAGGATTTTGAAGAAGGGAAAGACTTTAAAGTTTCCTTTGCTGTGAAAGACATTTTCCCTTCAAGCGATGGAGTTAAAGTGGTAGAATTAGGTGAGTTTACAGTTAAAGACAGCACCACAACTACAATTTATCACGGTCATTATATGTCTTTGTTTGAAAAACGTGATGGAAAATATGTCTGCATTAGAGACATGGCCGCTTCCGACATGCCAAGAAAAAAGTAAACATAATTCAACTAAAATGAAAAACGCCCCGAAATTCGAGGCGTTTTTGTTTATATCAATTCAGAAAATTATTTTCCTGATTGTTTTTTCATTTCCGTTTCAATCATTTGATAAAACTGATCGATTTTTGGCATCACAATTATTCTTGTTCTTCTGTTTGCCGCTCTGTTTTCAACGGTATTATTTTCAACCAAAGGCATAAATTCACCTCTACCAGCTGCAATTAACTGACGTGGATTTACTTTGTGTGTATTGGTTAACACACGAACAACGGCAGTAGCACGTTTTGCACTCAAATCCCAGTTGTCAACTAAAACACCATTTTTATACGGAACATTGTCTGTGTGACTTTCTACCATACATTCAAAATCAGGCTTATCGTTAACTACTTTAGCAACTTTACCTAAAATTTCTTTAGCACGGTCGCTAATTTCATAACTTCCTGATTTAAAAAGTAATTTATCAGCTATAGAAATCATCACAACTCCTTTTTCAACATTAATTTGAATATCCGGGTCAGAAATTCCAACAGCTCCTTTTAAACTAGTTACTAAAGCCAAAGTAACGCTGTCTTTTTTAGTTAGAGCATCTTGCAAACGTGAAATTTTTAAATCTTTTTCTTTTAAACTTTCCAACGATTTTTCAAGGTTTTCTGCACCTTTAGTGGTTAAAGTTGTCAAATTACCCATGTTATTGATTAGGTCAGAAGTGTTTTTCTTTAAATCACTAACCTGATTAGCTAATAATTCTTTTTCAGATAAACACATGTTTAATTTAACCGTGGTAGAATTCAACAAATCTTGACATTCTTTGTTTTGTGCCTCTAAGGCTGCAATTTTCTTTTTTGTACCACAAGAGCCCAAGGTTAAGGCAACAACTGATAGTAATAAAACTACTCTTCTCATAATTATTTCTTTTTTATTTTACAAAATTAACGCCATTCTATCAATAGAATTACATTTTGATAGATAAACTAATGTTAAAATTTATCTGCAAATATCGTGCAATTTTTAACAAAATAGGCATAAACAATACTATTAATTTTATAATAGTTAGTCTTGATTTTTGACGTTCGTTTTCGTATTGTTTTGATTAACAGAGTATAAAATGAAAAATGAGCTTTAAGAACGGCTAAGAAGTGTTTGAACTTTCCTTTTGCTAAAAATTGAATTCCGGCTATTGCGTCTAACACCATTCGTCCGATAATAATAATGAACAATTGATTACTTGGAAGGTTTTTAGTAAGCATCAATAACGAGTTCCTGAAGTTTAAAAACGTTTTCTTAGGATTTGATGTAGCCAAAGTTGCTCCTCCCAAATGATAAACCGTTGATAATCCACAATAAAATGTGTCATAATTTCGATTGAAACTTCGCCAACATAAATCGATTTCTTCTTGATGGGCAAAAAAATCTGAATCAAAACCATTTAGTTCTCTGAAGACTTCTTTTCGAATAAAAAAACAAGCACCGGAAGCCCAAAAAATTTGTAAAGTGTCATCATATTGACCATTATCTTTTTCGATTGTATCAAAAATGCGTCCGCGACAAAAGGGATAACCGAATTTATCAATAAAACCACCGCCAGCTCCTGCATATTCAAAGTAAGCTTTATTTTTATAATCTAAAATTTTAGGTTGAATAATGGCTGTGTTTGGATTTTCATCAAATAAATTCAAAATAGGACTGAGCCAGTTTTCGGTTACTTCAATATCTGAATTTACCAAACAATAAATTTCTTCTTCAATTGATTGTAAACCTTCATTATAACCTTGTGCAAAACCAAAATTAGATGTGTTTTGAATGATTTTAACAGACGGAAATTGTTCCTTTAAAACCAACAAAGAGTCATCGGTAGAAGCATTATCAACAACATAAACATTGGCTTCTTGCGAATAATTGACTACCGAAGGCAAAAATTCTTTAAGTAATTTTGCTCCGTTCCAATTGAGAATAACAACTGCGATTTTTTTCAAGATTATTTTATGATTGAGTTATAATTCGGAATATCATTTAAAAATAAATAACTTTCCTTTTCAAAATCCATTTGACAAAAATAGTGATTCAAACCGTTGGTTACCATTAAATAATTGGCTTTTAAAGTAAGATTGTAGCGTGCAATTTGATCAAAAACAGTTTGCGAAATAGGAACATTGGGTTGTTTACATTCCACTACTAAAAATATATTTCCATTTGGTTGAAATACAACAACATCATAGCGTTTTATTAAACCATTAATTTTAATCACTTTTTCAACATTAATCAACGATTTTGGATAGTTTTTTTCTATCATCAAAAATTGCACAACATGAATTCGAACCCATTCTTCAGGAGTGAGAACAATAAATTTTTTCCTGATTTCATCAAACACCAACACTTTATTTTCACTATTTTTGAAGCGAAAGGAAAAGTCGGGAAAATTCAGTTTTTGCATACCGCAAATTTAATTATTTAAAGCGAACTGCCAACAGTTAGTAGAATGGACGAAATAGTAAAAATCATCAACGATATTAAAAACGGAAATATCAAACCTATATATTTTTTAATGGGTGAAGAACCTTATTATATTGATAAATTAACTGAATATATCGAAGATAATGTGCTCTCGGAAGACGAAAAGGGATTCAATCAAATGGTTTTGTACGGAAGAGATGTTTCGGTTGAAGATATCATTTCAAATGCCAAACGTTATCCTATGATGGCCGATAGACAGGTTGTGATTGTAAAAGAAGCACAAGAACTTTCGAGAACAATAGATAAATTAGAAAGTTATGCCGAAAATCCGCAACCATCAACGGTTTTGGTAATTGCTTACAAGTATAAAACGTTAGACAAGCGAAAAAAATTAACCAAAATTATTGATAAAAACGGGTTGTTATTTGAAAGCAAAAAATTATATGAAAACCAAGTAGCGGCATGGATTTCAAGGGTTTTGAAGCCTAAAGATTATTCCATAGAACCGAAAGCTTCTGCCATGTTGGTAGAATTTTTAGGAACCGATTTGAGCAGAATTAGCAATGAATTAGACAAATTGCAAATTATTTTACCAAAAGGGACCGTCATCAATCCCAACCATATTGAAGAAAACATTGGATTTAGTAAAGATTTCAATGTGTTTGAATTTCGCAAAGCAATAGGCGATCGAGATCAATTGCAAGCCTACCGAATTGCTGATCATTTTGCTCAAAACAAAAAAGAATACCCAATGGTTTTGACTACGGGAATGGTTTTTTCGTTCTTTTCGCAAGTACTGCAATACCACGGTTTAAAAGACAAAAATCCTAAAAATGTGGCAAGTGTTTTAAAGATAAATCCTTATTTTGTAAAGGATTACGATGTGGCATTAAAAAATTATCCCATGAAAAAAGTTAGTTCAATTGTAGCCACTTTACGTGACATTGACTTAAAAAGCAAAGGAGTTGGTGCGAATCAATTACACGAATCAGATTTATTGAAAGAAATGTTAGTTAAAATCTTTAACTAGTCTTTAAAAAATCTTTAAATATTACCGATATTTGCCTTTCCAAAACAAAAAACTAAATTATGGGAATGAATAAAAACACGGTCCTGGCTTGGGCAACTTTTATAATGATTTTAATGGGGTTAATTTTAATCGGATTAGGAATTTACCGCTATGCCGATGTTGCCGGTTGGGGATTTGCCACCGTAGGCTTTGGCTTTTTTGCCATTGCATGGGTTTTTAATGCGTTAAAAGGAAGAGTATAATTTTATAAACAAACACAAAAATGTCAGACGATAAAAAAGTAATATTTTCAATGTCGAAAGTAAGTAAAACTTACTCAAGCACGAACAAACAAGTTTTAAAAGATATTTACCTAAGCTTTTTCTACGGAGCAAAAATTGGTATTTTAGGTTTAAATGGTTCCGGAAAATCATCTTTATTAAAGATTATTGCCGGAATTGATAAAAATTTTCAAGGCGATTTGGTTTTTGCACCCGGTTACAAAGTAGGTTATTTGGAGCAAGAACCACAATTAGACGAAACAAAAACAGTGATTGAAATCGTTCGTGAAGGAGCAGCTGAAATCTTTGCTTTATTAGACGAATTCAATAAAATCAACGATATGTTTGGTTTGCCGGAAGTTTATGAAGATGCCGATAAAATGCAAAAACTCATGGATCGTCAAGCGGAATTGCAAGACAAAATTGATGTAGCCGGAGCTTGGGAAATTGACAACAAATTAGAAGTAGCCATGGATGCTCTTCGAACTCCAGATCCCGAAACACCAATAAAAGTGTTATCGGGAGGAGAAAAAAGACGTGTAGCTTTATGTCGATTATTGCTTCAACAACCGGATGTTTTATTATTGGATGAGCCTACCAACCACTTGGATGCTGAGTCAGTTCTTTGGTTGGAACAACATTTACAACAATATCCGGGAACGGTAATTGCTGTAACGCACGACCGTTATTTCTTAGATAATGTTGCCGGTTGGATTTTAGAATTGGATAGAGGAGAAGGTATTCCGTGGAAAGGAAACTATTCTTCTTGGTTGGACCAAAAATCGAAACGTATGGAATTGGAAGAAAAAGTAGCTTCCAAACGCAGAAAAACGTTAGAACGCGAGTTAGATTGGGTTAGACAAGGAGCAAAAGGTCGTCAAACGAAACAAAAAGCTCGTTTGCAGAACTATGATAAATTATTGAACGAAGATCAAAAAGTATTGGATGAAAAGTTAGAGCTTTATATTCCAAATGGTCCTCGATTGGGAACAAATGTGATTAATGCGAATGGCGTTTCTAAAGCGTATGGCGATAAATTGTTGTATGAAGATTTGAACTTCACCCTTCCTCAAGCCGGAATAGTTGGAATTATCGGTCCGAATGGTGCCGGAAAAACCACCATTTTCAAAATGATTATGGGCGAAGAGAATCCTGATAAAGGAGATTTTACAACCGGAGATACCGTAAAAATTGCGTACGTAGATCAATCACATTCCAACATTGATCCTGAAAAATCAATTTGGGAAAACTTTTGCGATGGTCAAGAATTAATTATGATGGGCGGAAGACAAGTGAATTCAAGAGCCTATTTAAGCCGATTCAACTTCGGTGGAAGCGATCAAAACAAAAAAGTAGCCACACTTTCAGGTGGTGAACGTAACCGTCTGCATTTAGCCATTACACTAAAAGAAGAAGGAAACGTTTTGCTTTTGGATGAGCCAACAAATGATTTGGATATTAATACCTTAAGAGCTTTAGAAGAAGGTTTAGAAAACTTTGCAGGTTGTGCTGTAATTATTTCGCACGACAGATGGTTTTTAGATAGAGTTTGTACGCACATCTTAGCATTTGAAGGCGATTCGCAAGTCTATTTCTTTGAAGGAAGTTTCTCTGAATATGAAGAAAACAAGCGAAAACGTTTAGGTGGAGATTTAACTCCAAAACGTATCAAATACAAAAAATTAGTTAGAAATTAAATTTTATTAAAATCCTGAGAAATCAGGATTTTTTTTTAATAAATAGCTTATATTTGATAAAATATATTTTTAGGATGCCCCCAAAAAACCTACTACTTTTTATTTTTGTATTAACTTCTTACGCTCTTTTTTCACAAGAAAAAATAGTAACAAAAAAGGAGGTTTTGCAATTATTAAATTCTTCTGATAGTTGCTTATACAAATCAGATTATAAAAACTCTTTGTCATTTTCACGTAAAGCATTAAATTTTGCTTTGCAAATGAAAAACGACGACTTAATTGCTCGGTCGTATAACACGATTGCTGGAAATTATGAGGAAATTGTAGAGATTGATAAAGCATTGGAGTATTATGATAAATCGGTTTATCATTTTGAAAAAGCCTCGAATGATACACTCAAAGCAGCTGTTTTTAATAACATTGGCAATATTTATTTTTATAGAAAAAAAGATTTTCCGAAAGCAATAGACTACTATAATCAATCCATTGCCATTTCTGAAAAAATCAATAATGTCTATTCGGTTGTCTTATCAAAACTAAATTTAACGTCGCTTTATTTTGAAGAAAAAGAATATAAAAAGGGAATTGTCCATCTTGATTATGTAGAAAAAAATCGTGATAAGATTCGAATTGTTGATGTACAAGGTTATTTATACATTCTTTTAGGAAAAAAATACCACTATCTAAAAGAGTACGAACAAGCCGAATTTAATTTTAAAGAGGCTATTCGAATTGGCGAAGAAAATAATTCAAAAATCTATTTGTCTGATTCTTACAATGATTATTCTAAATTTTTATTTGATGTTGGAAAGCATGAAGAAGCTTATACATTTTTAGAAAAACATCAAATTTTGAAAAACGAAATTTTCGATTTAGAAAAAATCAAAAATGCCAAAATTATTGGAATGGATATCGCTTTAGACGAGTCAAAAAGAGAATTGTCTGCCATCAACAAAGAAAAACTTCTTCAATCGGAAAATTTAAAAAAGACAAAAATTATTGTTTCTTTAATTCTTGTGTTTTTAATGTTAATGATGTTTTTGCTTTATATTTTATATCGAAATAATATTTTCAGGAGAAAAGTAAACGATTATTTAGAAGTTAAAAATGAAGAACTGAAAATTGCCAAAGAAAAAGCAGAAGAGGCATCAAAACTCAAAACACAATTTATTTCTACCATCAGTCATGAATTGCGAACACCGCTTTATGGCGTAGTTGGAATAACCAATATGTTATCCGATGAACATAAAGAGTTGGCCGATAGTCCGCATTTGAACTCTTTGAAATTTTCTGCTCGTTACCTTTTGTCGTTGGTAAATGATTTGCTTCAAATTAATAAAATTGAAGAAAATAAAGTCGTTTTAGAAAACCTAACGATGAATATTCATGATGAAATCAATATGGTTTCCAATTCACTTTCATTTATAGCCAACCGCAATAGTAATAAAGTGGTGACAATGATTGACGATTCTATTCCTGATTATTTGGTTGGAGATAAACTACGTTTGTCGCAGATTTTGATGAATTTAGTTTCAAACGCACTTAAATTTACACAAAACGGAGAAGTTCGAATCAAAGCGAATTTAGAGAAAAGAGAAGGTACATTTTGCTTCGTTAAGTTTGAAGTTGAAGACACCGGCGTTGGAATTGCAGAGAAAGATCTTTCAAAAATATTTGATAAATTCGTTCAAATTGATCGAAAAGAAGACGATTATCAAGGTGCCGGTTTAGGACTTTCCATCGTAAAAAAATTAGTTACTATCTTTAAAAGTGAAATTTTTGTTGAAAGTGAAGAAGGAAAAGGAACAAAATTTACGTTTACAATTGCTTTTGATTCTGATATGACCAAAGTAAATGAAATTATCAACGACATCAAAGTCGATTTGTCCAGCGATATGGTTTACAAAGTTTTAGTGGTGGAAGACAACAAAATAAACCAAATGGTTACGCGTAAAATTATGGAGAAAAATAATTTTAAAACCGTAATTGTAGATGATGGTTATGCTGCCATGGAAGCGTTGTCAAAAGAACAATTTGATGTAGTTCTGATGGATATAAACATGCCACTCATCAACGGATTTGACACAACTAGGTTAATCAGAAAAAAAGGAATTACTATTCCAATCATCGCTTTAACAGCATTTGCCAAAGATGAAATTTCAGAAGAAGCGATTTCTGCCGGAATGAATGACGTGTTGATCAAACCATTCGAACCATCGAAATTAATTTACAGTATTGAAACGTTAGTGAAACGAAATAACGATTAGTACCAGCGTTTTTTGTTCTTTTTAGAAACATCTGATTTACGAGAAGGAGTTGCTTTCTTCGTATTTCTATAATCTTTTTTCTCTGGTTCAATAACCGGTTCAACATCATTCCAAGGATACGGATGATCTTTGATGGTTTTTACATTTACTTTCACCAATTTTTGAATGTCTTTCCAATATACTTCTTCGTCTTTTCCACAAAAAGAGATTGAAATTCCGCCGTTTCCTGCACGACCTGTTCGACCAATTCGGTGAACATACGTTTCAGGAATATTAGGTAAATCGAAGTTCAAAACATATGGCAAACTTTCAATGTCAATTCCGCGAGCAGCAATATCGGTAGCGACTAAAACTGAAATTTCATTCTTTTTGAATGCTTCCAAAACACGTTGACGAGCAGATTGCGATTTATCTCCGTGAATCGCTTCGGCATTTACACCGTTTTTCTTCAAGGCTTTTACCACATTATCGGCTCCGTGCTTGGTTCGGCTAAAGACTAATAATTGCTTCAAGCCTTCATTTCGAATTAAATGATATAATAATTTTCGTTTGTCTTCTTTATTTACAAAGTAAATGTGTTGTTCAACCGTTTCAGCCGTAGATGAAATTGGTGTAACCGAAACATATTTTGGTTTGGTCAAAAAGCTATCGGCCAATTCTCTAATGGCAATTGGCATGGTAGCCGAAAACAATAGAGTTTGTCTGTTATCCGGAGTTAATTTGATTATTTTCTTTACATCATTTATAAAACCCATGTCTAACATTTGATCGGCTTCGTCTAAAACCAATGTATGCAAATGGTCTAAATCGATAAAACCTTGTTTGTGTAAATCCAGCAAACGACCGGGTGTAACAATCAAAACATCAACACCTTTTTTTAACTGATCTACTTGCGGAACTTGGCTTACACCACCAAAAATAGTGAGTTGACGAATATTAGTATAACGACCATAGGTTTCAAAACTTTCACCAATTTGAATAGCTAATTCTCGTGTTGGTGTAACTACTAACGCACGAATATTTTTGCGTTTTTGAGCCGAACCAACAATTCTGTGCAACAAATTCAGAATCGGAATAGCAAAAGCGGCCGTTTTTCCGGTACCGGTTTGAGCACATCCAACCAAATCATTTCCTTCTAAAATTACCGGAATGGCTTGTTGTTGAATAGGAGTAGGCGTTGTATAGCCTTCGTCAGACAAGGCATGTTGTATATTTTGAAGTAGATTTAAATCCTGAAAAGTCATAATATTTTATTTGCCGGCAAAGATAGGGTAATTTTGTGAGAGTATAGGCTATGTAGGTAGGTAAGCAATTCCGAGGATAATAATTATGGTAAATAGGGTATATCTCTTTTATTATATTCGTATTTTTCACAGATAATTTTAAACTGCTTTTCAGTTAATAAAATAACATGTAAATCATTTCCTTCGTAAAGTAAAAAGAACTTTTCATTACTATTTTGTTTTTTCAAAAGTTCATTTATTTTACTAAAGAATCTTCTCGGAGCAACATCCCAAAAAGTATAATTTTCTAAATCATATTGAGAATAAAGCATTATTTCTTCTTCATTGATGAAAATCGTGTTATTAAATTCAATTTGATCACTTTTACGAATTGAAATTTCAAAACTTCTTTTTTTCAAAACTTTATTTAGATTAGGCAGAAAAAAATCAAAACTAAATTCCGCTAGTTCCTCTGCATCAACATGAATTAATCTAAAAATATCTTCGTTATATATATCAAATTCGTTAATTAAATTATGTTTAAGAGAATCTAATTTTAGAGTATCTGAATACTTTAAAAATTCATTTTGATAAAGTTCTTTACCAAAATTTCTATTATTTACCACTGTTTCGGTTAAAGGATTTTTGTAACTATCTTTCTTATCAGAACAACTTACACTTAAAATTATAGTAATTAATAGAAATAATTTCGTCATATAAAAATCATATTAAATCTCCAACACACTCTTAGCTTTCATAAAATCAGTAATCAAATAACCAATCAATTTTCCAATCAATTGCGGATTTTTTTCATCGGATAAATCGGGAGCTCCTTCGCAGATGTGTAAGTAAGCCGCATTGGCGTGTTGCCCAAAATGATGAATAAATTGACGTGTTTGTTCTACCGAAAATCCACTTGGCGTCATCGCACTGCTGGCAATATTAGGAAGTGAATCTAAATCGATTTCTATCCCAAAAAAATCATTTTTTATAAAAGTTAAAGCCTGATTGAGTTCTTGTTCAAAGTTTTTTACTTTTCGGATGGCAATTTCGTCATAGGTATTAAAACGAACGCGATCTTCTAAATCTTTCAAACGCAATAATACATTTTTAGACGTATAACTTTCGTGTAAACCATAAATGAAATACTTTTTCAAAAAACCTTCGTCAAAAGCATATGAAAATCCGTTGCCGCTGTGTCTTCCTTCCAAAATTCTAAAATCGGAATGAGCATCAAGATTCACTGCGTTGATAGGTTTTCCTTTCGCTAAAGCGGTTCCTTTAATATTTCCGTAGGCATTATTATGTCCGCCACCAATAACAATCGGAATTTTTCCGGCTTTGACAATGTTGAATATAATATGTGAAACTTCTTTATCAATTTTTTCAACTAAGGTTGAAAAGGTTTTTCTATCATCAACATTTAAAAAATCAAGTTTTTCGGCTATCTTTAAATCTTCTGCTACGTCTAATGAGCCTAAAATCAAAAGCTGACTTCCTTTGCAAAAACGGTTGTGCTGAATGTTAGCAATGCTTCTGATAGCACTTTGCCAAGCCGAAGCTGCTCCGGGACGACCAAAATTAGCTCGCACTCCAATGTCTTCCGGAATTCCGAATAAAACAAACTTGGCTTTACTTTCGGTTAAAAACGCTATTGGATCAACTCCTTTCGGAATAGTAAGCATTTTTTCGCCAAATTTAATTTCACCACTTCTGTGATTGGTAATTTTTCCCAAATCAATGGAAGTAAACGGAACTAGGTTTTCCATAAAAAAATAATTGCATTCAAAAATACTATTTTTATGCAAAATAACGTTATGGTTATGCAAAACGAATCTAAAATAAATTTAACTTTGCCTAAAATCAACTTAAAAAATGGAAAACCAAAACAACAACAATTCAAAACTAAAAGCGATAATCCTAGTATTATCACTTTTGCTATTAGCCAGTTTGGGCTATATGTTTAAAATGAGTTCTGATTCTAAAAAAGTAGAAACTGAATTATCTTCTGTATCAACAGAAAAAGAAACAGCTTTGGCAGAATTAGCTCAATTGAAAACTACTTATGATGCAGCAATTGCTGAAAACACATCGATGTCTGAAGAATTAATCGCTGAGCGTGACAAAGTGGTTAAATTAATGGAAGAAGTTAAAAAAGCAAAAGGCGATGCTGCTTCAATGAGCAGATATAAAAGTCAAGTGGCTGATTTACAAAACAAAATGAATGTTTTGATTCAGGAAAATGATGCTTTAAAGAAATTGAATCAAGATTTATCTACTGAAATTGACAGCACTAAAACTATTCTAGTTGAAGCTCAACAGTACAACCAAGTATTGACTGGTCAAAATGAAGAATTATCTAAAACTGTAGAAAAAGCATCTAAACTTTCGATTTTGAATTTAAAAACAGGAGCTTTTAAAGTAAGAAATTCAGGAAAAGAAGTGGCTACAGAAAGAGCTAGCAGAGCAGATATTTTGAAAGTAAGCTTTACGATTGCCGAAAACAAAGTGGCTAAATCAGGTGATAAATCCTATTACATTCAAGTAATTGACAGTAAAAACAATGTTTTAGGTGAGAAAAAAATCGCAGAATTTGGTGAGCAATCATTAACTTATAGTTTTGTTTCTACCGTTCAGTATGAAAACAGTACAGTAAATGTTTCTGAAAATCTTCCTGGTGAAAACTTTGAAAAAGGAACTTACTTTGTAAACATTTTTGACAAAGGAGAATTAGTTGGAAAAACAAGTTTTTCTTTGAAATAAGATTTTAAACAATAAATTTAAAAGGAGCACTGAAAAGTTGCTCCTTTTTTGTTTTTAAAACATTATCAATTATTTAGATAATTATTAATACTTACCATCTTGTAGTTTATTCTATCAATTTCTACTATATCTCTTTCAGAAATTAAATAATATTTTTCATTTGAATGAAGATAAATTTCATTTTTATCAATAAAGCAAATGCTATCAATATTTTCAATTTTCATTTCATAAACATAATTCTGATTTTTTTCAAGTAAACAATAATTGTCTTCTAAACAATAATCAGAAATGTAAAAGTTATCATTTAGTTTTTGTTCAATTGGATCTCCATCAATAGATGCAGTTGGCAAAATGAATTGACAACTAGAAAATGTCATTATCACTAATATTGAAATATAATATTTCATAGTTCTATTTAAATAATTTTTCCTTCTATGAAAACATTCTCAATCAAATTACTTCCAAATTCATACGGCAATTGATAAAACGAATGAATAGGTTTGGTAATAATTAAATTCGCTTTTTTACCTTTTGTTATACTTCCGTGCGAATCTGAAATTCCCATCGCATAGGCACCATTGATTGTTGCGGCATTAATGGCTTCTTCCGGAGTCATTTTCATTTTAATGCAAGCCGTTGCTACCACAAAATTCATATTTCCCGAAGGTGTTGTTCCCGGATTATAATCAGTTGCTAAAGCTAATGGCAATCCGGCAGCCATCATTTTTCGTGCTGGTGTGTATGGAATGCTGATAAAATAACTGCACGACGGCAAAGCGACCGGCATTGTTTGAGAGTTTTTAAGTATTTCAATATCTTCGTCGGTTACAATTTCAAGATGGTCAACTGATAAGGCATTGTGCTTCACACAAGCAGCAATTCCGTTAATGGCTGTAAACTGATTTACGTGAATTTTAGAAATTAAACCGTATTTTTTTCCGGCTTCCATAATTCGTTCGGTTTCTTCTACAGAAAAATACCCAGTTTCGAGAAAAGCATCGATATAATCTGCCAAATTTTCTTCAGCAATTTTTGGTAACATTTCATTGATTATCAAATCAATATAACCGGAATGATTTTCTTTATATTCTTTCGGAAAGGCATGAGCTCCCAAAAAAGTTGCTTTTATTTTGATGGGATAATTTTCTGCTAAACGTCTGATTACCCGTAGCATTTTGATTTCGCCTTCAACAGTCAATCCATATCCGGATTTAATTTCGATGGCTCCGGTTCCTAATTTCATAACTTCTTCTAAACGAACCTTTGATTGTTCATAAATTTCATTTTCACTAGTTTCATTGAGTTTTTGAGCTGAATTTAATATTCCGCCACCGCGATTGGCAATTTCTTCATAACTCAATCCATTAATTCGATCTACAAATTCTTGCACACGATTTCCTGCATAGACCAAATGAGTATGACTGTCGCACCAAGTTGGTAGCACCACTTTCTCTGAAGCATCGATGATTTTTGCATTGGGTAGAGTAGGGCAATCGCTCATCAAACCAAAATCGGCTATCAAATCATTTTCAATCAATAAAAAAGCATTTCTCAGTAGAGGTAAATTCGCCATTTCGCTACCGGATACTTTCTGAATTCCGATTTCTCTGATTTGAATAAGTTCTTTAATATTGATGATAAGTGTCTGCATAATGAAAAATATTTTCTGTAAAAATAGAATGAAAAAATTAAATCGCTTATTTTTATAAAAAATAATAACACATGAAGCGATTAAAATATAAAAAAGGCAGAAAAGTTCAACCCAATTATTTTGAATATACCGGACAACACAAAGATCATCCGGTAGAAATGCAATTGTTTGTTTATAATTCAGAATCATACACTGAAACGACTGATTTAAATTTAGATCAAGTTCAAATTGAAGAATTACTTCATTCTGAAGATGTTAAATGGTTAAATATTCACGGTTTACACGATATTGAATTGATTAAAAAAATTGTAGATATTCTTCAAATTGAAAATCATATTGCGGCTGATATTTTAAATGTGACGAAACGAACCCGAATGGAAGAATTGGGTGAAGTGTTGTTTTTTAGCATCAAATCAATTTTACCCGAAAATAATGCACCTAGTGTACACGTTGAGCAAATAAGTTTCATTTTAAAGGATAATTTGTTGGTTTCTTTTCAGGAAAAAAGAGGCGATTTTTTTACGCACATTCGTGAACGAATTAAAACCAATTCCGGAATTGTATGTAAAAAGAAAAACGATTTTTTGCTTTATTTGATGTTGGATGCAGTGATGGAAAACTTTTACATTACCATTGAAAAATATGAAGAGTTAATCGAACAATTACAAATTGAAGCAAAAGTAAATGAAAGTCAAGATGTTTTAGTTCGAATTGAGAAATGTAGCGAGGATTTAAACTTTTTAAAACGAGCTTTAGTTCCTTTAAAAGATTCACTTTTTAATTTAAAATCCATTCAAGATGATGATGATTTTAACGGAATTGAAAAGTCTAATTTCACCTTTTTTGCTCGTTTGCATCAAAAGAGTTTAGAGCTTTTGGAACAGATTGATTATGATATGAATTCGTTGGAAAGTGCGTCCAGTTTTTATTTTTCCGCTCAAAGTCATCGTATGAATGAAATTATGAAGACACTTACGATTGTTTCTGTCGTCTTTATTCCCCTTACATTTATAGTGGGTGTTTATGGAATGAATTTTGAAAACATCCCGGAATTAAAATCTCCCAACGGATATTTCATCACATTGGGAGTTATGTTTCTTATTGTTTTAGCAATGATTTATTATTTTAGACGAAAAAAATGGTTTTAGTTGACAGTGAAAGTATAAAATCCATTTGTTACATCATTTGCTGATGTTGCAATAGTTAAAAAGGTTGAATTATTTGAACTATCTGAAATAATATCAAAATCTGAACCGTTGTAACCACTGAAAAACCCAATTCGATATTGTCCGGCTTCTGTTAATCGTAATCCTCCACGAAATTCATAGGCTTCTGCATTTGAATTATAAATGGCATTGACGGTAACATAATTTCCAATGCTCATAGAACCTTGATCTTCAACAAAATTATTTCCAACAGAAACAACTTCCCAATTTCCGTCTACTTGTTTTTCTAAACGATAGATAAAACTGAATTTTTGCGAATTAGTTGTACGATAAACATCTAAAAGTGTAGTTTGATTTGGTTCGGATAAATACCTTGAAAAAGCATTCGTATTCAACCAAAGAACATCGTTAACTTCATAATTAGGTTGCACTTCAATAGAAACCAAATTCGGAATGGTGGTATAAACGGCATTATAAAACTCTTCATCTTCCTTACTACAGGAAATTGAAAGTGTTATTAAAGCAAGAAGAAATGTATATTTTATTGTTTTCATATCAAATTTTATTAAAATCGGTAACCTAAATTAACACCCACACGAGAAATTATATCAGGACTTTCGCCACTGCTGAAAAGGTTTTTTCCCATTCCAACAAAAATATCAATACCAAATTTTTCTTTGATATAAAACTTGTGTCCAACCGCAGCACCGACTGCAAAATCAGAATATTCTTTTTGAACAGCTTGATAGTAAGCATTGTTGTTTTGATCAAGTAAACGTTCTAATTCGCGGTATTTTCCTTGGTTGGCTGACACAAAAACTTCGACAAAATAATAGCGAATCTGACTTTTTGATAACGAATATCGCACAAACGGAATAATTTGATACTCTTCTAATGTTCGGTTTTTGCCGTTTTCAAAGTCATCTTCTCTCGATTTACTTTGGTTAAAATTTCCGCTTAATCCAACTGAAAAATCATTACTAATGAATCGTTCATAACTCACATGAATTTTTCCTAAAGCGACTAGAGAAACAACATCAAACTTGATTTCATTTTTACCCAAATCAGAAGAATTATTTTCCTGAGCAAATGAAATTTGGGTGAAAATTAAAAAGATAAAAATAAATTTTTTCATTTTTTGGGGTTTATATGATGTAAATATATAAAAAGCTTGCTTGGAAAGAAAAAATTTAACCATAATCTCGATAAACAATTAGTTTAGTGTTAAAGCTCCAAGGATTTCTTCTGACATAAATGGTCCGCCGGGATAACGAGCGGTATAATCTAAGTTTAACCAAATTTGACCACGTTCATCAATGTGATAGTGAATTTCTTTGTTTTTACTTTCGGTTACAAAAAGTACTTCTTTGATGAGATAAACTGCCGCTTCTAAATCACTTCTTTTGCCCACAAGCATTTCAGGATAAATGTGTCCGCCCGTGTGAATGAGGCGTGGAGTACCGCCAACTGCTCGAATGCAAGCTGCCATCAAAATAGCATGATCATCACAATCGCCGGAAAAATGGATTAAACTTTCCGTCGCATGTGCAATATATTCTTGTCCTTTTGGGTCGTTTACGTAGTTCCAACGGTTTCTTATTTCTTTAAAAACTGCAAAACACTGAATCATTTTTCGATGTTCTTGCTGACCTTTTATATCTTTAAAATGCAAAGTAGTGGCTGTTAGAGCAAAATTGCGTACTTGCGGATTATCATATTCAATGGCTTTTAGAATCTGATTTTTATTGGGAAACGGAAGAAGTTTAGAAATCATTAAATCTTGCGGATTCGGATTTTCCGACATCGAATAAATCATATAGCCATAATCTTGAAAAACGGCTTGAAAACCATATCCGCTGAAAACGGTTCCATACAATAAAACAATTAAATAAACAGCTACGAAAATGATAAGAATTGTTCGTACCAACCTCAAAATCAATTGAATAAGAACTAATAAAACAAGAGCAATTAGAATTCGATCTAAGTGAAAATACCATTCAGGATCTTTTAAATTTTGATGAATGATGATAAAAATCGGAATCGCAATCAGAATATTAAGTACAAAAATAATCACATCATCCCAAGGTTTTTTGACCTGGAATTTAGTTTTTAATTCTTGATACTTAAGTGTTCCGAATAGATTCATTTACATAGAAACGTCAAAATGCTAAAAGGCGTGCACGATTTCAGCAAAAGTACTTTTTTTATCGATAAGACTTAGCTCAAATAGCTGATTTTGAATTTTGTTTAACGTTTCCGAAGTTATATTTTTTTGCGACCATTTGGTTTGAAGTAACCAAGAATCAATGTCTTCCGTTTTTTGATTAAATCTACTAGCCAATGTTCTGTTGATACTCGGAATGTCTTTGAACTCTTCGGTTGTTGTATTGATGATTTCTAAAATCAATTCGATAGTTTGCGGATGTTTTTCGAGAATTTCGTTGCGAACCGCAATAACAAAACAAGGCCACGGAGTAGGGCAGTCGGCAATTCTGCGGAAAGTTCCATTATCAACCAACGGTTTTGTCATAAATTTTTCCCACATAAAATAATCGGCTTTTCCATTGGATAATGCTTCAACAGCACCATCAATTGTGTTGACGATTTCAAACTGCAAACCATTTGTTTTCCAACCTTGATTTTGAGCATTTACAATCGCCATTAAATGAGATCCTGAACCTAATCGACTAATTGCAACTTTTGTGTTTTCTAAATCAGAAAGTGAAGTATAATTTGATTTTGCATCAACGTGAATTCCCCAAATGAGCGGACTTTCCACATAAATTTGAACGATCTTGGATGGATTTCCGGCTGAGATGTCTTTCACAATTCCTTCGGTTAAAATAACAGCAATATCGGTTTCACCATCACGAAGAAGTTGACACATTTTTCCGGTTCCTTCGGGAACATCTGTCCATTGTAAATCGATTCCGGCTTCTTCAAATTCACCGTTTTCAATGCACAAATGCCAAGGTAAATTGAAATGTTCGGGAACGCCTGCTATTTTGATGGTTTTCATTTTTTTTGGTTTCTATTTTTTTATTTATCTAAATTACCAGTACGGACAAGTCGCGACTTGTCCCTACACATCATCCACCATTTCCAAATCACGCCATCTTTATCCGGATAATCTTCCATAAATTGAAAGCCTACTTTCTGTAAAACATGATTGGATGCTCCGTTTTCAGCGTGAGTATAAGCGTGCATTTTTTCAATGTTCATTTGATTAAAACCATAGTCTAACCACGCAATAGAAGCTTCGGTGGCATAACCTTTGTTCCAAAATTTTTCATTTAAACGATAACCGTAATCATAGAAATTGGTGTTGCCGTTTTCTTCGTGGTCGTTGACAAATTTTATCCCTGTCCAACCAATGAATTCGCCGGTTTCTTTGAGAATTGTTGCAAAACGTCCAATTTTATTTTCACGATATTGCTGTTGAACGTATTCAATTGTTTTTATCGTTTCACTAATATCTTGTGAAGGCTTTTGCCAAAGGTATTTGTGAACGCTTGGATTGTTATCCATTTCAAAAAAGTCTTCGGCATCGTTTAATTCAAGAGGGCGAAGTAGGAGACGTTTGGTTTCGATTTGTAAATTCATTTGTTATTTTTTGGAACACTGATTTAAGAAATTAAAATAATTTTAAAAATTTCCCTAATTTTTGAAATCCGTTTTCTCTGCTCAATATTATTTTTCAGCCAATTTATCCAACGCATATTCAATTAATGCATCAACCGCTTTATAAGGATCTTCGCTAAATGTTCCATTTGCACGATTGGCAATAATTGCATTCAACGATAAACATTCGTGTCCTAACAATTTACCTAAGCCATAAATTGCAGCGGTTTCCATTTCTAAATTAGTCATTTGAATACCATTGTAATTAAACGAATCCATTTTAGAATTTAAGTCAGCATCTTGAATATTTAAACGTAAAACTCGCCCTTGTGGACCGTAAAATCCGCCTGCTGTTCCGGTGAAACCTTTATGAATTTGCTTGCTTTCAAATTTTTTGGCTAACGATTCACTTCCTTTAATTACGTACGGACGACCTTTTCGTAAATCCCAATTCGTTTGATTGATAAAAGCATCTTCAATGTCTTTTTCGGAAACAGCATCGATTAAGTAGGAGCGAAGCATATTGTCTAATCCCAAACCATACGCACTCATCACAAAACTATCCACTGAAATATCAGCTTGCAATGAACCGGAAGTTCCAATTCGGACAATGTTTAACGAAGTGAGTTTTTCTTTTATAGTTCTGGTTTTTAAATCGATATTGACTAACGCATCGAGTTCGTTCATCACAATATCAATATTATCCGGACCAATTCCGGTTGACATTACGGACATTCGTTTGCCTTTATAAATTCCGGTTTGCGTTTTGAATTCTCTTTTTTGTGTTGAAAATTCAATGGAATCGAAATGTTTAGTGATTTTTTCTACCCGATTTTGATCACCTACAAAAATAATGTCGTGAGCAATTTGTTCCGGTAGTAAGTTTAAGTGATAAACACTGCCGTCGGGGTTTAATATTAATTCGGATGATTGTATCATTTTTTTAAGGTGCTAAGGTGCTGAGGAACTAAGGTTCTGAGGTAGATTCAAAATAACTTGAAACTTTAAACTTGAAGCAAAAAACTATCCTCCTACACGTTTGGTTTTAAATCCTTTTTCTTGTAGAAATTTCATTATTTTATCACGGTAATCACCTTGAATGATGATTTCACCGTCTTTGAAACTTCCGCCAACGGCAAATTTACTCTTTATTTCTTTGGCTAAGATTTTGAAGTCTTCATCGGTTCCTTCATAACCTGAAATAATCGTGGTTGGTTTGCCTTTTCGTTTTTCGTATTGACAAATTATCGGTTCTTTTTGAACGTATAATTCGTGTGGTGTTTCATCAACTTGTTCCGGTTCGTTGGAAGGTTGATGGTCGGGGAAGAGTTTTTTGAGTTGTTCACTTAAATCGTGCATAGTATTATTTATTTAGAACGCGGATTTGACAGATTCGCTAAAGCGAAACGCTGATCCCGATTGCTATCGGGACGGATTTGCTTCGCAAGGATCTGATTAAAACGGATTTTTTCTTATCTTTCTTTTATTTTCAAATACTTTTCTTCTGAATTCAGGCTTTTTACCAAAATTAAGTAACAAACCAACTTCGCAGTCTGTTGCTCTCAAATAGTTTAATAATTGTGTTTCAAACTCATCAACTACGCATTCAGCTGCTTTTAATTCTAATATAACAGTATCATTAACGATTAAGTCGGAATAATAATCACCAACATTATTTCCTTTATAAAAAACTCTAATCTTCTTGTTGGGAACAACATTTAAACCTTTTTCTTTTAATTCTAAAAATAAAGCATTTTGGTAAACTTTTTCCAGAAATCCGTATCCTAGTTCATTATATACTTCATAAAATGTTTTTAAAATGAGTGCTGTTAATTCTTTGTGTAATAAGTGCATATAGTTATTTTTTATGGTTTATATCTGTAAAAATCAGCGTTTCGCTTTAGCGAATCTGTCAAATCTGCGTTCTAAAATGGCGTGTAGCATTATTTCAAAAACAAAAACCAAACCCCAAAAAGATGAGATTTGGTTTATAATAATTCAAATGTAAATTACTTCTTAATCAATCCCAAATCAACCAAACGTTCGTGCAAAAATTCTCCAGCAGAAATGTCTTCGTATAATTTGGGATTATTTTCATCAATACAATTTTCCAATACATCCAAACGCATATCACTTACCGGATGCATAAAAAATGGGATAGAATAACGTGAAGTTCCCCACAATTCTCTAGGTGGATTTACTACTTGATGAATGGTAGATTTTAATTTATTGTTTGTATGACGTGACAACATATCACCTACATTAATCACTAATTCATCCGGTTCAGCAATTGCATCAATCCAGTCTCCATTGTGGTTTTGTACTTGTAACCCTTTTCCTTGAGCACCCATCAATAAGGTAATCAAATTAATATCGCCGTGAGCAGCCGCACGAATAGCATTTTCAGGTTCTGAAGTAATTGGTGGATAGTGAATTGGTCTTAAAATTGAGTTTCCTTCTCTACCGTATTTATCAAAATAGAATTCGTCAAGACCTAAATGCAAAGCCAATGCTCTCAACACATAAATACCTGTTTTTTCCAGCATTTGATAAGCTTCTTTACCAACTTCGTTAAAACGAGGAAGCTCTTTTACTTCAACATTATCAGGATATTCAGCGGCATATTTTGAATCTTTGCTCACATATTGACCAAAGTGCCAAAATTCTTTTAAATCGCCTTCCTTTTTGCCTTTTGCGTGTTCTTTTCCGAACGATACATAGCCACGTTGACCTCCAATTCCTGGAATCTCATAACTGTATTTGGTTTCTAAGGGTAAAGCGAAGAAATTTCTAATTTCGCCATATAATTCATCAACCAATTTGTCATCTAAAAAATGACCTTTAAGTGCTACGAAGCCTATTTCTTCGAAAGCTTTTCCGATTTCATTTACAAATTTTTGTTTACGTGCCGGTTCATCCGACAGGAAATCACGCAAGTCAACACTAGGAATGTTTTGCATACTAAAATTATTATTTGTTAATAACTCAAAGTGAGTTGAATGCTTGTAAATACAAATGTAAATAAATATTTTGTTATGCAAAATTGAAAGTTATCAACAGTCGCAAAAACGTTTTATAAAAAAGTATCACAAAACGATTAGAATTTGTTATTTTTTGTACTTTTGGGAGCGTTTTAAAACACCCAAACTATGCTTTTCGACAGAAAAAATCTTTCCGACACGACTCTTCTTGATTTATATATTCGATTACTGAAACCACGTTTAATTGAAGAAAAAATGCTCATCTTACTTCGTCAGGGTAAGATTTCCAAATGGTTTTCAGGTATTGGACAGGAAGCCATTTCGGTAGGAATTACTTCTGCGTTGGACAGAGATGAATACATTTTACCAATGCACAGAAATTTAGGCGTTTTTACCACCAGAGATATTCCGTTGCAAAGGTTATTTGCTCAATGGCAAGGGAAGAAAAGTGGTTTTACCAAAGGTCGCGACCGTTCGTTTCACTTTGGAACACAAGAATATAAAATCATTGGAATGATCTCGCATTTGGGTCCGCAATTAGGTGTGGCAGACGGAATTGCATTAGCCAATAAGCTCCAAAAGAATGGTAAAGTTACTGCGGTTTTCACAGGAGAAGGAGCTACCAGCGAAGGCGATTTTCACGAAGCATTAAACATTGCTGCCGTTTGGGATTTACCTGTTTTGTTTGTGATTGAAAATAATGGTTACGGACTTTCAACACCAACTAACGAGCAATACCGTTGTGCAAATTTGGCCGATAAAGGCATTGGCTACGGTATGGAAAGTCATATAATTGATGGAAATAATATTTTGGAAGTATTCACAAAAGTGTCCGATTTAAAGGCTTCACTTCGTGATAATCCAAGACCGGTTTTATTGGAATTTCAAACGTTTAGAATGCGTGGACACGAAGAGGCGAGTGGTACCAAATACGTTCCGCAAGACTTAATGGATGAGTGGGCTCAAAAAGACCCAATCGATAATTACAGAGAATATTTGAAAGAAATCGGATTGCTTACTAATGATTATGACGATGCTATTCGAACCGCATTCAAACAAGAAATGGACGAACACATTCGTCTTGTTTTTGATGAACCGGATTTTGTAGCTGATTTAAGTGAAGAATTAAATGATGTGTATAAACCATATGATTTTGAAGAATTTAAACATTCTAATTCTACAGAAAATATCCGTGTAATCGATGCGATTACGCAAAGTTTGAAGCAATCAATGGAACGTCATCCCAACTTGGTGATTATGGGTCAAGACATTGCTGAATACGGTGGAGCTTTTAAAGTAACGGACGGTTTTGTAAAACTTTTTGGAAAAGATCGTGTGCGAAATACTCCGATTTGTGAAAGTGCCGTGGTTTCTGCCGGAATGGGATTATCCATCAACGGACACAAAGCGATTGTAGAAATGCAGTTTGCTGATTTTGTTTCTACAGGATTTAACCCGATTGTGAATTTATTAGCAAAGCAACATTACCGTTGGAATGAAAAAGCCGATGTTGTTGTTCGAATGCCTTGTGGTGGCGGAACGCAAGCCGGACCGTTTCACTCGCAAACGAACGAAGCTTGGTTTACTAAAACCCCTGGTTTAAAAGTGGTTTATCCTGCTTTTCCCTATGATGTGAAAGGTTTGTTGAACACTGCTATCAACGACCCGAATCCTGTCATGTTTTTTGAGCATAAACAATTATACAGAAGTGTTTATCAAGATGTTCCGACAGATTATTATACAATTCCGTTTGGAAAAGCAGCTTTGCTGAAAGAAGGTTCGCAAGTCACTATTATTTCGTTTGGAGCGGGAGTTCATTGGGCTTTGGAGACATTATCTAAACATCCTGAAATTAATGCTGATTTATTGGATTTAAGAACATTGCAACCTTTGGATATAGAAGCTATTTACGCATCTGTCAAGAAAACAAACAAATGTATCATCCTTCAAGAAGATACTATTTTTGGTGGAATTTCAAGCGATATTTCGTCAATGATTATGGAGAATTGTTTCGAGCATTTAGATGGTCCCGTTCGTAGAGTGGGCAGTTTAGAATCACCGATTCCATTCGTAAAAGCATTGGAAGATCAATATTTACCTAAAGAACGATTTGAAAAAGAGTTGTTGGAATTGGTAGCTTATTAATACTTAAAGAAGCCGTCTCAATACTGAAATTTGAGACGGTTTTTTATTTGATTTATTTTCCATCAAAATAGATAACTCCTTTTTTGAAATCAACTGACTTATTTTCCTTTATAAGATTAACATTTCTCTCCGGTTCTGAAGTTTCATAGGAAAAACTGTAACTGAAAGAGTTTTTTTCTTTGGCTTCCGTTGGTTTAGCCGATTCGTTATAATTTCCTTTAACCATTGACAACTTAATAATATTAACTTCATAGTAAAGTTTATCTTTTTCCGCTCTATTGTCATATTTGTTCTCAATTTTACTTTAAAAATCAATTTTTTATGGCTTTAGAAAAATATATTCGTGACATAGTTGACTTTCCGAAAAAGGGTATTGTTTTTAAGGACATTACGCCGTTTCTGAGTAGTTCCGAAGCGACTGCAGAATGCTTACAATTTCTTTTAGAAAGTTTAAGTAATCAAAAAATTGATAAAGTGGTGGGTGTCGAACACCGTGGTTTCTTCTTCGCAATGCTTTTGGCACAGGAATTAAAAGCAGGTTTATTCAGGTGCGAAAACCTAAAAAACTTCCTTTTGAAACCATTTCGGCGTCCTATGAATTGGAATATGGTTCAGATTCGTTGGAAATTCACATTGATGCAATTCAAAAAGGAGATAAAGTTTTAATTCACGACGATGTTTTAGCCACCGGCGGAACTGCGAAAGCCGTTTGTGAATTAGTAGAACAATTAGGCGGTGAAATCGTTCAACTGAACTTTATAATGGAATTATCCTTCTTAAACGGAAGAGAAAAAGTAAAAGATTATCCTGTATTTGCGGCGATAACGTATTAATTATTTTTATCCAAAGCTCGTGTCGTCACAAAATATCGCCAACCGATAATCGCCATTTGCCATTTTTTGGCTTTGGTTAAATCTAGTTGTTGCTTGCTAAAACTTGGCAATAACATTTTGTTAAGTTGTGCTAAAAGTGAGTACATTTTCCATTTTTAACAAAAATACAAAAAAAAACGGCTATCAATGATGGTAGCCGTTTGGTTTTCAATGTTATTGTTTTTTTCGTGATTCTCTTTTTCTTTCATCCATTTTCTTTTTTCTTTCTTCCATTAGTTTTTTTCTTTCCTCTATTTTCTCATTTCTCTCTTTCATTCTTTCTTCCCTTTCAGATTCAGTTAATTTAGAATTTTCTTGTGCTTTTAATTCCATTTGTTTTTTATTTTCAAAATCATCATTTATTTTTGAAAGAGGGTTGTTTTTTATATAGTATTCTTTAGATTCAACAATAATAACTCCATTTTTTGCTTTGTCTCCATATTTTTTTTGTGCATTTTCTGTTGGAACTTTCATTGCGGCTACTGTCGAAATTTCTGCAGGATTAATGCTACTTAATTCAGCTAGACTCACTTCCTTTCCATCATAAATAATCAAAGCTTTATTTTTGTTCTCTTTTATTTGTTTGATTTTATTATTAACTTCCGAATCTTCATAGGAAACACCATGGCCATTTAAACTTTTTTCATCAGTCGAAATAAATTTTGCAGTACCATCAACAATTATAACACCGTCTTTTCCTTTTTGCCCATATCTTTTTATGCCTTCTTCTTTATCTAAATCAGTTATACTACCTTCTAATGAAATTGTGGTTCCTTTTGGTAATTCACTTTTTAAATATTCTTTTCCGTTGATGATATAAAGTTTATTAGTAGTGTCGTCCGCTTTGAAAACTTCATCAGTATTTTTATAACTACCTATAACAACTTTATTTTTATTGGTGCTAATATTAGCTGCATTTGCTGTTTCAATTTCATAATAAAGTTTATTTTTATCTGCTTTTTTATTGTATTTTTTTTCAAATTCACTCGCTGAGATTTCTTTCATATCACTCAACTCACCATCTAAATCTATTTTAACTTTTTCTTCGGCACCTTTTACATTTCCATTAATAATTAAAATAATTTCTTTTCCATTTCTAGTCAGGTTATCCATACTCAAATGTTTTTCTTTTGGCTTCTTTTCTTCAATAAAAATAACATCATTTGGAGTAGTATTAACCTCTTCAAAACCATAAGCTAAATCATCATCATCTTCATCAGAATTGACATAGATTTTTATATTATCAATTGGTTTATCAGACTTACGTTCCATAACACGATTATACGTTTTTCCAAAATCGAATTCTAGTTTAATCGCTATAATTTCATTATTCTTATTTCTCTTTACATTTGAAATTTTCAGTTTCTGATTTTCGTCTGAAAATGTTTCTTGTAATTCTTTAATTTCTTTGTCTGTTGTATTCTTGGTTAGAATAGATGAATAGTTGGAAGAAACAGCATACGTAGCTTCATCCACTTCATTTTCTTTCGCTTGAGCGACTGTTTCAATTTGAAATAAAAGCGTAAAAGCAATTAAAAAAGGAAGTATGACTGCATATTTCCAAGATTTCTTTTTGTGTGATTGATTTGTGTTTAACATAACGATTCGTTTTTTGATTAATGATTGAAAAAATTGATTGGTGATTGCTGATTGATTGTTGCTGATTACAACTTTTAATAAGGTTTTTTGATAAGCATATTTGTTATTAATGGTTAAATAAGTTTGATGGTCTGCGATGAATTCTAAGTTTTGAATGATTGCTTTTCGATAAAGCCAAACTACTGGGTTTATCCATAAAATGGCACAGATAATTCTTGAAAATATAACATCAAAAGAATGTTTTTGTTTCACGTGAATGGATTCGTGAATGAGAATATGATGTAATTCTTCTTCAGAAAATTGTTCTTGATTTACAACGATATAACTAAAAAACGAAAAAGGATTGTCGGTCGTAGAAGAATTGACTAATGTAAAATGCTCTTCTTTTTTTCTTTCCTGCTTTTTGATGTTTCTAAAGAAAGAAGCAATTTCAAAACCTATTTTCAACAACACAACTAGTGCAACAAGTGAATAAAAAGCGATTAGTATTTCGTTCCAATTGATTGCTTTTTCAACTTCAGTTACATTTTCAATTAAAACCGGTTGATAAATTGACATTTCTTCAAAAACTACCGGTTTTGATTCCACCCAAACGGTTTTTGTAAATGTTATCAATGGCAAAACGAACGAAGAAATCAATCCCAAAATTAAATACCAACGGTTGGATGTAAAGAAAGTTTCCTTTCTTAAAAACAGAACATACATCAAATAGAATACGACTAGTAAACCATTTACTTTTGCGAAATAAATCAACCAGTTTTCCATATTATTTCTTTTTCTCGATGATAGCCAAAATCTCTCTGAGTTCTTCGGCAGAAATTTTTTCTTCTTCCGCAAAAAACGAAACCATACTCTTATACGAGTTGTTAAAATAATGCTCAATCGCATTATTCATAAATGCCTTCCGGTATTTTTCCTTGCTAATGATAGGGAAGTACTGGTGCGTGTTTCCATACGCTTGATGCGAAACATATCCTTTCTCTTCCAAATTCCTAATAATGGTTGACAAAGTGTTGTAGTGCGGTTGATCTTCTGTGATTTCCGCCATCACATCTTTTACAAAAGCTTTTTCCAGCTTCCATAAAATGTGCATAATTTCTTCTTCTTTATTCGTGAGCTTTTGCATAATTGTAAAGTTTAAAACAAACCTACAACTATTTTTTTAGTTACACAACTATAAATTTAGTTATTTAACTATAAATTAAGTTTTGAAGGGATGGAAGATGGAAGATGGAAGATGGAAGATGGAAGATAGGAGTTAGGAGTTTTCTGTCGCAGTCACAGTAGCAATAATGTAAAACTTTGTGCCTTAATTTCTTTGTGGCAAAAAGAAAAGTAACCCGCAACTTTCAAACCTATTCCTCCCTAACCATTTTCATCACCCAAAATGAACAACCAACGGCTACCAATCCCAAAGTTCCCATTACAACCCAATTGGTTAAATAACCAAAGTGATCAAAAATATTCATACCTGTTTTAGAACTCATAATGTGAGCCAAGCTGAAACTCATAGAATAAAAAGCCATATAACGACCTTCCTGTCCACGTGGAGCACGACCTAAGGCAAAAGAATTGGAAAATGGAAAAGCAAAAATTTCTCCAAAAGTCAAAAACAAAATATTGATGACTAAAATTCCAACCCAAACATCTAAAAGCAGAACGTAGAATCCCAAAGCCATAAACAACGATCCAACTAAAACTAATTTTACCTTATTCACTTGCTTGCGATCAAAATAATTCACAATCGGCATTTCCAACAAGAAGACCAAGAAACCATTAAGCGTTAAGAGCAATCCGGTTTCAAATTCCGTCAAACCATAAGCCTTTTGATGATAGAGGGGAAGCGTTGTAAACAACTGAAAGAAAATCATTCCCGTAATAAAAATCACTAACAAAAACACCCAAAACGGACGGTCTTTATAAACCGATTTCACCGCAACATTTTCAGAAACTGCATTTTCTTCAATTGGTTTTTTCTTCTCTTTAACCAACAGCCAAAAAATAGAAATCGCAATAATACACGAAGCACCATCAACCCAAAACAAACCGTGATAACCAATATTCATAATAATCAATCCACCCATCGCTGGACCGGCTGCAAAACCTAAATTTACTGCCAATCGAACCAATGTCAAGGCTCGCGTACGGTTCTCAGGCTTGGCATAAGTGCTGAGTGAAACAAACATTGCAGGACGAAACATATCGGCTATCGTCATAATCACAAACATCGCGATACACAATCCATAAAATGACGTCACATATTGAAGTCCAAAAAACAGCAAACCACTCACAAATAAGCTGAAAATCATTACTTTATAAAACCCAATGCTATCCGTCAGTTTTCCGCCCAAATAGGATCCTAACATCGAACCCAAACCAAAAAAAACCATAATTGTTCCCACATCCGAATAACTAAAACTCAAATCTTCATTCAAATATTTAGTCAAAAAAGGCAACACCATCGTACCCGCTCGGTTGATAAAAGTAATCAACGTCAGAATCCAAATTTCCCTCCTAAAACCTCGAAAAGAATTGATATAACGATTAAAAGCAGTCTTGAGCATCGGTAAAAATTGAGTACCGCAAAGGTACAAAGTTGGGCGTGTTTAAAAAGCTAACTTTTCAATAAAAAATGTTTATGATTTTTTTCAGAAGCTATTCCGGCTATCCGTTCCAAGTCCTCGCCAAAAAAACAATTTTTCTAAACAAAAAAGGAGCTTCCTTTGGTCGCTCTTTTTTGTCAAGAAAAATTTGTTTTTTTTGCTCCGGGCTTTCCACTACTATCCGGGCTAGAAATGTCGTCAACTACGCATTTCACTAGAACATTTTTCTTCGCATATTTTCATCTAAACCTAACAATCAATTTCCTATTTTTGTAAAAACGCAACAATGAAAAACGTAGTCTTTCTTTTCTTACTCACGCAATTTGCTTTTTCCCAACAAAAATTCGAACGCGATTCTGTCATTCAATTTCAAAAAAACATGAATGAACATTACGCAGATTCAGCTAAAAGTCCACTCAAGAAAAAAGATTTAGCTGTTTTTAAGGAACTGGAATTTTTTACAATCAACGAAAAATACTTTGTGACAGCCAAGTTCATCCGAACCAAAAAGGAAAAACCGTTCGAAATGAAAACGACCACTTCCAGAAAGCCAATTTATGTGAAATATGGCGAACTCCACTTCGAAATCGACGGAAAACCTTGTCAATTAAACGTTTACCAAAATGTTGAATTTTCCAAAATAGATGAATATAAAAACAGCTTATTTCTTCCCTTCACCGATTATACTTCCGGAGTAGAAAGTTATGGCGGTGGCCGCTACATCGACCTCGAAATCCAAAAAGGAAAAAATTGGACTGTTGATTTCAACCAAGCCTATAATCCATATTGTGCCTACAACGAAGTTTATTCCTGCCCAATCGTTCCACAAGAAAATGATTTGAAATTAGAAATAAAAGCAGGGGTAAAGGCGTTTAAGAAGTAATAAACAAATTTCAAATTGAATAAAATCATCTACATTCTGTTTAGTTTTCTGAGCTTAATAGTTAGTGCTCAATCCTTTAATCCTAAAGCAATTGTTCTTTCTGAAGACATAAATGAAACAGAATTATCCTTTTTGAAAGAAGAATTAAAAAATGCTCAAATTGTTTTACTAGGCGAAGATTCACATTTTCACGGTAATGTTTTTGAATTAAAAACAAAGGTTGTCAACTATTTATTCCAAGAAATGGGATTTAAAACGATTGCTTTTGAATCCGGAATTTATGATGTTTGGAGAGCACAATCAGCGATAAATGAAGGAAAAGATGTTCAAGAAGCCTTTACAAAATCGTTGTTTAGCATTTGGGCAAAGCGAAATGAATTTCAAAGTTTCATTCAATTTTACAGTCAAAATAAAGCAGATTTAAAACTTTTTGGTTTCGATAATCAAATTTCAGGAAAGTACGGAGAAGAAGATTTAGTTACGGATTTGTATGCCTATTGTAAAAAAAACAACTTCAAATTTAAACTCAAGCAAGATGATTTTTCATTATTGATTGAATCGATGAACGTTTCCGGAATTTTTGACGAAGAAGATATTAGTTATGCTTTATATCAATCTTCTTTGAAAGAATTACTCAAATTAATTTCATCAAAACCTGAAAATGAAGAACATTTTTATTGGTTTCAAATCATTAATGGATTATTGGCTTTAGGAGAAGAACGATTTTCAAGTTTGGATAATCTACACTCTTTTTACGTTGATTCAAAAGACAATATTCGTGATAAACAAATGGCTGATAATGTATTGGCCTATCTAAAAAAACATCCCAACGAAAAAATTATTATTTGGGCAGCTAATAGTCATTTGATAAACGATATGTCTTCTGTCAAGAACCAAATTCTCCAAAAATTTGTTCCAATGGGAACGTATCTAAAAAAGGAGCTAAAAGAGAAAGTTTACAGTCTAGCGACTATTACAGCTTCCGATTCGATTTTTATTCAAAACAAATGGGAGAAAACACCCATCGAGAATAACTCATTTGAAGATTTTTTAAAAAATAAAAACAATCACAATCTTTTCATTTCTTCAAGTCAACCCGAAATGAAAAAAGTTATTTCTAACCGATTTTTTAGTCCGATTACTTTTGTAGAATCACGTTTAGACTTGCTTCACGATGGTTACATTTACCTGAATAAAGTCAAACAATCAACTATTATTTTGCCAAGCGATGATGTCTTAAAAGCATTTCTTGATGAGGAAGAATCGGGTAAAATGACAAATTTTTCAAATGAAAATTCCACACAAACACAGAAAGACACTTCAACAATTGCCTTAGCCGAAGTGATTGTTTATAACAAACGCACTCCGTATCAAATCATTCGAAAAACAATTGATAATTTGGAAAAAAATTATCCAACAACGCCCATTTTTTCAAAGATGTATTCAAATATTACAACAGATATTGACAATAAAACTTCTTTGGATATCGATTTTGTTTTAGATCAATATGAAAAGAGTTATTTTAATTATGAGCGAAGTGTGAAGAATTTAAAACACGTAAGATGGAATACTAAAACCACTTATGAACCACAAAATATTAGAGAATTTTATGGGTTAACCAATAATAATCCGATTAAAAATGCTGCTTTTTTGAACAAAAGAAAATTTGTAAAGTTTGATTTTATTTTGGAAGAAGTGAAAGAATATAATAAATCTGAAGTTTACATCATTCGGTTTTCAACATCAAGAAATCATTCAACTTTTACCAAAAGAACATATCTTAGCAATTATTCCGGACTTATTTACATTAATAAAGAAGATTATGCAATTGTCAAAATTATTGAAAACTGGGAGATTACCGATTTTCCTGAACAACATAGAGAAGGATTAAATTTGAATGGAAAAATGTCAGAATATAATAGTAAAGATTACATAAAAGAAACAATTATTACTGATTTCAGAATGAGTAACGACAAGTATTTTATTTCAAGTTCATCAATTACTATTTTAGGTAAAATAAATAATTTGCAAGGAAGTTCACTTGATTTCAATACGGCTATTACATCTTTATGGAATGATTTTGAAACTGTAAATCCCTCAAAAATAAATTTTAAAGAAGAACAACATTTGTTTCAATCTGTAAAATATGATGAACAATTTTGGAGCAATTATGTTTTTCCAAATAGAATTAATGATTGAATTATATAGTAAGCTTTGTGAAATTAGTAATCTGTGAAAATCCGTGAAATCCGTGTCTAAACTCTTCAACCTCCATACACACAAATTTACCAATCAAGAAAACATTCTCGAACTGGTCAATCAATATCCGTGGGAATTTGATGATTCAGTACCTTTTTATTCCATCGGAATTCATCCTTGGTACATTGATGAAAGTCGATTGTCATCTGATTTACAAATAATTGACAAAGAACTTTCTCATCAAAATTGCCTCGCTTTAGGCGAATGCGGATTAGACAAACGCATCGAAATTCCTATAGAAATTCAAGAAAAAGTGTTCAAAGCACAAATTTTATTAGCAGAAAAACATCAAAAACCATTAGTTTTGCACTGCGTTGCTGCTTTTCAGGAAATTATCCAAATCAAAAAAGAACAAAACGTCACAGTTCCAATGATTATTCACGGATTTTCCAAAAACGAACAAACAGCAAAGCAACTTTTGGATAACGGATTTTACCTTTCCTTCGGAAAATATTTATTGCGAAATCCGGAATTAAAATCAGTTTTTCAATCCGTACCAAACGATCGATTTTTTCTGGAAACCGATACAATTGAAGAATCATTAGAAGAAGTTTACGCCTTAGGAGCAAACTATAAAAACATAGAAATTGAAGAATTAAAGTCACTCATAAAAACAAATTTCGACAAAGTTTTTCACCGCAATTTGTAAAACCAACAACGGATAACAGACAACCGATATGACTAAATGGCAAGAAAGAGCAGAGCTCTTATTTAAAACCGAAGGATTAAACAATTTAAAAAACGCAAACGTACTCGTAGTCGGATTAGGCGGAGTAGGTTCATTTGCAGCCGAATTTCTCGCTCGTGCCGGCGTGGGTAACATGACGATTGTGGATGGTGATGTGGTGGATATTACAAATGTAAACCGTCAATTACCGGCCTTGCATTCTACTGTTGGAATGTCAAAAGTTCATGTGGTTGGTGATCGTTTGATGGATATTAATCCGGAATTAAATCTTACTCGTTTGGAAGAGTTTTTAGAACCGGAACGAGCATTTGAATTGGTGACTTCCGATTTTGATTATGTTTTAGATTGTATCGATAGCATCACTCCAAAATTAAATTTACTTATCGCCGCCAAACGCAAAAAAGTAAAAGTTATTAGTAATATGGGAGCAGGAGGAAAATATGAAGCTTCCAAAGTGAAAGTGCGAGACATCAGTAATACAGAATATTGTCCGTTAGCCAAAACAATCAGAAAGCGATTAAAGAAAGAAGGAATTTCTAAAGGAATTAAAGCCGTTTATTCAACTGAAATGCCGGATGAAACAAGTTTAAAAATGACCGATGGCAAAAACTTTAAAAAATCATTTTACGGAACCAATAGTTGGATGCCTTGCCTGTTTGGACTTCATGCTGCAGAAACGGTGGTGAAGTATTTGTTGAAGAAAAACTAATGAGGCAATTTGTCGATTAGTCAATGTGACAGTTAATGGCAGACTTAAAATTTTAAAGTTTTTTAAGATCTGTGTTCCATAAATTAAAAAATATTTAATTGCGTTTGCGAAGCAAATAAAATCTGTTCAATTCCGCGTTTAGCTTTAGCTAATCAAAAAAATCCGCGTTCCTTTTTTAAATCTAAACTCAGCAATCCTAATGATACAAACCGTAATTTTCGACATGGATGGCGTAATCGTTGACACCGAACCGGTGCATCATTTTGCGTATGTTCAACATTTTAAACAATTAAACATTGAGGTTTCACCTGAAATGTATGCTTCGTTTACAGGAAATTCTACCAAAAATATTTACGAACGTTTGAAAACTATCTATGACTTAAAAGAAGACGTTCAAACTTTAGTAGAAACCAAGCGAAATTTATTCAATGACGCATTTGATCAAAAAGAAGATTTGTATTTATTGGATGGAGTAAAAGATTTAATTATAGATTTACATCAAAACGGAATGCAATTGATTTTGGCTTCATCTTCAGCCAATGTTACGATTCAACGTATTTTTAATCGATTTGATTTGAATAAATACTTCACTCATAAAGTTTCAGGCGAAGATTTCCCTAAATCGAAACCACATCCTGCTATTTTTTTGAAAGCTGCTGAATTAGCAAAGACAGAAGTTCAAAATTGCATCGTCATTGAAGATAGCACCAACGGAATTTTGGCAGCCAAATCCGCCGGAATTTATTGTATAGGTTATGATAGTTTTCATTCAAAACTCCAAGATTACTCATTAGCCGATAAAGTCATCAGTCATTTTAATGAATTAAGTTTTGAAACAATAAGAAACATCAATTAAATAAAAAATTCCCCTCTTTTGAAGGGGAATTTGATAAAATTTAGTCTTTAATTTCTATTTTCGCATCTTTGTCAGACACATCAATTGTGGTTTTATTATCACCATTTTTGGTGTTAATTTTAACACCGTCTTTTCCAACTTCTAACGATGTTCCATCTTGTTCAACTGGCTCAGCAGGAGCAGGAGGAGGAGTTTCAGCAGGTTGTTCAATGATGATTGTATCTGCAGGTTGTTCTTCTTTTTTACCACAAGAAATTAAAAATAAAGTGGTAAAAACAGAAGCTAGAATTACATTTTTGTTCATGATATTTAGTTTTTATTTTTGGTAAGTTACGATATTTAAAACTAAAAGGTGTTAAATTTTAATGTGAGGAGTTTTTAGTATGAATTATCCAACGGCTTCTTTATATACTTTTAAGCAACGTTCTCTCGCTTCTTTATGGTCAACAATAGGTTTAGGATAATCAAAACTTTCAACTTCCGGCACCCATTTTTTGATGTATTTTAGGTCTTTATCAAATTTTTTTATTTGCTCTGTCGGATTAAAAATTCTGAAATACGGAGCAGCATCCACACCCGAACCGGCAGCCCATTGCCAATTACCTACATTGCTGGCTTGTTCATAATCAAACAATTTTTGAGCAAAATAGGTTTCGCCCCAACGCCAATCAATCAAAAGGTGTTTACATAAAAAACTGGCAACGACCATTCGCACGCGGTTATGCATGTGACCGCTAGCGTTGAGTTCACGCATTCCGGCATCAACCATCGGGTAACCGGTTTTTCCTTCGCACCATTTTTTAAAGTCATCTTCGTTGTTATTCCACTCAATTCGGTCGTATTTTTCTTTGAAACTTTTATTGATGGTATGTGGAAAATGCCATAGAATTTGCATAAAAAATTCTCGCCAAATGAGTTCGTTCCAAAACGTTTCGTTTTTATTTTCGATGGCTTTGGCAATCATTTTTCGAATAGAAACAGCTCCAAATCGAAGATAAGCTCCCAACATCGAAGTGCCGTCAACAGAAGGAAAATTTCGTGTTGCTTGATAATTTGAAATTAATTTATCTGAAATATCAAATTGCGAAACTTTGATTTTGGAAAGTTCAAAACCAATATCCTTTAAACTCAAAAAAGGGTAGGAGTGATTCTCAATTTTATCTAACTTTTGTTCAGAATCGTAATGAACTAACTGAATCATTTTGAACTTCTCTTTCCATTTTTTTGAGTACGGCGTATAAACCACATAAGGCAAACCGTCATCCTTTACCACTTCACTTTTTTCGAAAATTACCTGGTCTTTACTGGTTTTAAACTCAATTTCATTTTCTTTAAATAATTGATAAATTTCTTTATCTCTCTTGCGAGCATACGGTTCATAATCATGGTTGGTATAAACCGTTGAAATTTTATTTTCAGTGATTAATTTTTGAAAAATATCAATCGGTTTTCCATAAAAAACAGCTAACGATTTTCCTTTTTCTTCTAATTGTTTTTGAATTGTAGAAAGCAATTCGTGAATAAAATTCACCCGAGCATCATCTTTTGGTAATTGAGAAAGAATAAATTCATCAAAAATAAAAATGGGAAGCACTTCTTCATCACTATTTAAAGCGTGAAATAAGCCGATATTATCATCTAAACGTAAATCTCTTCGAAACCAGAAAATTGTCATATAAAAAAATCTAAAAATCTAAAAAATCAAAAACAGCTTTAAACAAATTTAAACCATTTTAAACTAAATTAACAAAGTTGACATTCCGCCATCAACATGAAAAATCTGTCCCGAAATCCAACTGCTTTTATCACTCAAAAGAAAAGTAGCCATTTGAGCCAAATCATCAGCTGTGCCAAATCGCTTAAGCGGATGACGTTCTGCTGATTTTTCGCGTTTCACATCATTATTCAAAAATTTATCAGCCAATGGTGTATCTGTTAACGAAGGTGCAATCACATTGACTCTAATTTTTGGAGTATATTCGGCGGCAAGAGCTTTTGCAAATCCTTCAATGGCACCTTTTGCGGCGGCAACACTTGTGTGAAAAGGCATTCCCATACTAGCAGCAACGCTACTGAAAAGCACAATACTAGCTTGATTGGAAGCCGATAAATTAGGTAAAATAGTCTGAATGACTTTTACCATACTAATAAAATTAATATGCATATCTGCTTCAAATGTTTCCGGTTTGATGCCTTTGAACGGACGCAAATTGATACTTCCCGGGCAATAAACCAAACCATCAATAATTTCAGGAAGTTTAGATGTATCTAAAATGTCTGTTGATGCATCAAATGGAATATGTACTACATTCAAATCATCAGTATTTTCAAATGTTCTGGACGCAACATATACTTTGCATTCAAATTGTAATTCTTTTGCGATGGCATAACCAATTCCATACGAACCCCCTATTAATAAGATGTTTTTCATTTTTCTAGCCTTTATATTCTCCAAAAAGTTCAATTAATTTTTTTTGTCTGAAATCAAATATTTCTTTCAATTTTGGTTTAACCAATATCGGATGAACCAATTGACCCAAAATTCCCATTGGTAGTTTATAATCTACTATGTCTTCCATTTCAACACCGCCCGGAATTTCTTTTAGAAAATGTTTATGATGCCACAATGCATAAGGTCCGAATCGTTGTTCATCTACAAAATATTCTTTATCTCGTACGTGTGTAATTTCGGTTACCCATTTGGTTGGAATGCCCAAAACCGGAGTTACTATATATTGTATGATTTGACCTGGAAACATTGGTTTTTCTGCTCCACTCAGAATGTTAAATCCCATGTAATCAGGCGTTATGGTTTTTAAATTCTTTGGACTTGACAAAAAATCCCATGCTTCATCCAAAGAGATGGGCAAATTTTGTTTGGTATGCAAGGTGTATATCTTCATATTTTTTCTGTAAAGATATAACATTGTTTAATTATTTTAAATAAATGTTAAACAAAATATTTTCGATTTATACTTTCTTTAACAGTTTCTGAGATTTGGAAGCTGTAAATTTGAAGAATTAACTAAACTTATTTAATTATGAAAAAAATAGTACTAGCAGCGGTATTTTTTGTTGCTTCTTTCGCAGTTACTGCACAAGTAAAAACTCCGGCAGCAAGTCCGAGAGCTAATTTTGAGCAAACTGTTGGTTTAACTGAGGTTGAGATTGATTACAGTCGTCCGAGTGCAAAAGGAAGAGCTGTTTTTGGTGATTTGGTTCCTTTTGGAAAAATGTGGAGAACCGGAGCTAATCAAAACTCAATGATTACGTTTAGTGATGATGTGACGGTGGATGGAAAAACCTTGAAAAAAGGTAAATATGCACTTTTTGTTACGCCAAAAGCAGATAATTGGGAAGTGATTTTCTATACTGATACAGAAAACTGGGGAACACCTGAAAAATTTGAAGAATCAAAAGTAGCCGCTCGTGTAAATGTGAAACCGGAAACATTAAACAGAAATGTTGAAACGTTCACTATTTCATTGAACAATGTAGATAACGATTTTGCTCATTTAGAATTTGCTTGGGAAAAAACTGTTGCAGCTGTAAAAATCGAAGTTCCAACTAAAAAAACAGCGATGGCAAACATTGAAAAAGTGTTAGCCGGACCTTCTGCGGGTGATTATTTTTCTTCTGCTCAATATTATTATCAATCAAATGGTGATATCAAAAAAGCATTGGAATATGTAAATAAAGCAACTGAAATGACAGCTGCCAAAGGAACACCATTTTGGTATAACCGTTTAAAATCTCAAATTCAAGCGAAAGCAGGTGATAAGAAAGGTGCTATTGAAACTGCAAAAGCCTCGTTAGAAGCAGCTGAAAAAGCAGGTAATGCTGATTATGTTAAAATGAACAAAGACAGCATTGCTGAGTGGAGTAAAAAATAAACTCACTTTATTTTATATTGGAAATCCTATCATGTTGCGTGATAGGATTTTTTTTGTTTTGAATAGTTTAAAAAGCCGTTCGCACAGACAAAATGAAGTTTCTTCCGGCAGCAGTAATTCCTGATGAATACGGGCGATAACGCTGATCTGTTATATTTTCAATTCCACCGGAAAACGACCATGTTTCGTTGAGTTTATATACTGATTTGAGGTTTAACGTGTACCAACTTGGCACATACGGATTTCCATTGGCATCGGTAGCATATAAATAGTCTTTTTCAATTTCCGAAGGTGCTAAATCTTCTGCATTGATTTTGGAATTATAAACCAGTAATAAATCAGTTGTCCATTTATTGGTTTTCAAACTCAAGCGAGTATCTCCAAAAAAAGGAGCTGCATGTCTCAGAGGAGCAGTATCTCCATTGTCTAATTCTTCTTCACCTTTGGTCCAATTGGCGTTAGTTCTCCAATGTAAGTAGGGAAGAAGTTCTACATTTAATCCTGCTTGAATTCCATACACATTAGCTTTTGCCGCATTTTGAATAGCTTGAATGTTGCTTACTTCTCCTTGAAATTCGATGGTGCTTTCTCCGTTTAAAGTGAAATTTCTTCGGACCAATGCATCTATCACATGAGTGTAAAATCCGGTTACATCAAACGAAATTGATTTTCCAATTTTTTGTTGAATGCCAATTTCAGCATTATAAGCATATTCATATTCCAAATTCGGATTAGGAACCACTAAATTTCCGGGTGTACTTTCATAAATTTTTCCTACATCATCCACATTGGGTGAACGAAAGGCTGTTCCGGCATTAAAAAACAGAGCTGTATTTTTAGCTGCTAAATAAGTAAAACCCACACTTCCTGTAAAAGCACTCGTATTTATTTTAGTTTTATCAAACGGATAATCTACAAAGGTTTTGTCAAAAGTAGCATCTAACCAAATTTGATTAAATCGTATTCCGGATTGAAAGGTAAATTTATCGGACAATTTATTTTCATATTGCAAATAAGCCGCCAACGATTGCCATTTTGAACCATCGGGATAGCGGGAAGGTGCATTTTGTTGTTCAAGTGTTTCACTATTTCGTTGAAACCCGATTGAATTTACATTGTTTAAAATGTATTCTAAGCCATAAGAGATTCTGTTTTTTGAACCAAATTTTTTGATAAAGTCGAAATTTGCAGAATATGCATCCACATTTTCAATGTTACTGTTTCGGGTTAAGCTATTAAAGTTACGGTTATGACGACTTTCTTCAAATTGTTGAAAACCAGCATTAAACTGAGCTTTGTCAAACCATTTATTCCCTTTTGTATAATTAATTTTAAGATGATGCATCGTCCATTCTTGCGGACCATAGTACCATTCTGCAAAGCGAAGATTTCCATCCCTTCTTCTTAATAATTGATCATAACGGTTAATATCAGAAGTAGTGGAATAGTGATAAGCATAGGTCAAATTCAAAAATTCGGTGGGCTTATAAGCTATTTTTTGTATGAAATTGATTTGGTTATAACCGGTAGCTACTTGCATTTCTCGATTGTCGTTTGTAACGATTTCATCCACACCGTCAATGGTTTGCACATAATCCGGTCGAGTGTACGCATCCGGTCCGTGATTTCCCATTCGTAAATCTTCAAAATCACTAAATGATGCCGAAGTGACAAAAGCCCATTTTTTAGAGGAAACATTCAAATCAAAATGTAACGTTTTTTCATTGTTGGCAGACGACCAACGGCTCATGACATTACCAAAATAATATTGACTTCTATCGGTGGTGAATTCAGGTTCTAACGTATAAAAATTCATCACTCCACCAATGGCATCACTACCATAAATCACAGTTCCGGGACCAAGAATTACTTCTGTATTTTGAATAGAATTAGCATCAATTGAAATGATATTTTGTACATTTCCACTTCTAAAAATGGCGTTGTTCATTCGGATTCCATCCACATTAATTAAAACTCTGTTGGTTGCAAAGCCACGAATCATTGGACTTCCACCTCCAAGTTGACTTTTTTGAACAAATACTTTTCCGGTGTTTGTTAGCAAATCAGCTGTGGTTTGTGGATTGGCTAAAATTATGTCTTTGGGTTTGAAAGTAACGATGGAATTGGGTACACTTTTTTTGGATTCTTCCCATTTTGAAGCGGATAAAACCACTTCATTGAGTGATGTGCTTTCGGGAGTTAAAAAGAGTTTAAATCCTTGTCTTTCAATTTGGCTATAACTCAATGTCAAGGTTTCATAGCCCAACATGCGGATATAGATTTTCTTAACATCTTTAAAATCAGAAAGATTAGCAATTCCCATTTGATTAGTTACTGCTGAGAGTTTGGGTTGATTAGAATTAAATGTAACGGCTTCAAGCGTTTCACCTGAAACTTCATCTTTAACAGTTACTTCTTGGGCAAATAATCCAAATGAAAACAACTGGATTACTATAAATCCAAGTAAATTTTTATGCATAACAATCTTAGTTAAGTTTAGGCTTCGAAAAAACTTGAATAAAAAAAGACAATGCTATAGTAAATCCTGCACCAAACGCATTAAGCCATAAATAGCCTAATATTTCTTTTCCGGATGGATAAATATGAATGCAAAAGTAATAAATCACAAAAATGATTAATTGACTAATGACGCCTCCATAAAAAATAGCATTTCCTTTGATAAATTTCAGAAAGAATGCAACAAGAAATATGCCAAGAATGGTTCCGTAGAATACAGAACCAATGATATTGACTAATTGAATAAGATTTTCTACTAAAGTTCCGAAACAAGCGAAAAGAATGGCAATTGCACCCCAAAGAAAAGTGAAAAACTTTGAAGCTTGTACAAAATGTTTATCTGATTTTTCACCTTTTACATTTCGTTTATAAATGTCAATTACTGTTGTAGAAGAAAGAGCATTTAATTCTGAAGCTGTAGAAGACATGGCTGCTGAAAGAATAACGGCCAACAATAATCCCACTAAACCGGTTGGTAAATAATGTAGAATAAAATGAATAAACACATAATCTTTGTCATTTGATTCTTGGTTCAAACTTTTGATGATTGCTTTGGCTTCTTCTTTCAGCAATTTTTCTTTTTCATATAATCCAATCATTCTTTTTCGTAACGTTGGATTGTCTACATCAATGTTCAATTGATTGGCGTAAGTGAGTGTTACTATTTTCTTTTCTTCATGGATTTCTTCCAGTTGCATTTGTAACGACTGATATTCTTCGGCATAAATTGATTTTTCAACTGCAATTTGGCTGGTTGGATTAAAATTTAGCGGCACTTTATTAAACTGAAAAAATACAAAAACCATTACCCCTGTGAGAAGAATAAAAAATTGCATGGGCACTTTCAGAAATCCGTTGAAAATAAGTCCG
Source organism: Flavobacterium azooxidireducens (assembly GCF_023195775.1). Taxonomy (NCBI): domain Bacteria; kingdom Pseudomonadati; phylum Bacteroidota; class Flavobacteriia; order Flavobacteriales; family Flavobacteriaceae; genus Flavobacterium; species Flavobacterium azooxidireducens. The sequence goes on along the minus strand of NZ_CP096205.1, from coordinate 3,634,939 downwards.
AGTTGACTTTCGCGAACCGATTTTCCGGAAAGATAGCGTTGCACTTGCGATTGATCGGTTCCAAAATAGGAGAGAGCCAAAAATAATCCGCCGGTAATTCCGCTCCAAAAGGTGTAACGACTATTCGGGTTAACAGAAAAATCAAGAATATTCATTTTTTCATTCACACCTGCAATTTGAAGAGCGTTGCTAAACGAAACTTCTTCAGGTAAATAACTTAAAATTAAATAAAAAGCAATGAACATTCCAGACATAATGATGAACATTTGTTGCTTTTGGGTCACATTCACGGCTTTTGTTCCACCGGAAACGGTGTAAATAATCACTAAAATACCAATAATGAAATTGAGTAAATTTAGATTCCATCCCAAAATGGAAGATAAAATAATGGCCGGAGCATAAATCGTAATTCCTGCTGCCAAACCTCTTTGAATTAAAAAAAGACCCGCTGCTAAACTTCTGGTTTTTAAGTCGAATCTATTTTCTAAAAATTCATAAGCTGTATAAACATTGAGTTTATGATATATTGGTATAAAAAATATACATATTATTACCATGGCTATTGGCAATCCGAAGTAGAATTGCACAAACCCCATTCCATCATGAAAAGCTTGGCCGGGTGTAGAAAGAAAAGTAATCGCACTGGCTTGCGTTGCCATCACTGAAATTCCAATTGTCCACCATTTGGTTTCGTTATTTCCTAAAATATAATCTTTTACATTTTCGCTACCTTTTGTTTTCCATGCACCATAGACTACAATAAAAAGTAGCGTAAAAACGAGTATGAACCAATCGAGTGTTTGCATGGATTAGGAAAAATAAGTCTTAATAAAGTAAAACAAAATGATGTATAAAGCATTAGCAACTAACACCCAAATGTAAATGCTTTTTATGGCTATTTTTTTTTTCTCTTCCATGTACTAATTTGTTTTGGTTCCGATAGAAATCATGTTTGCAAACAAGCGATACGCTCCTGAAACACCTGCCGGAAGTTCTCTAAAGAAGCTCAAACCGGTGTAAATATAATATCCTTTTCCGTATTGAGCCACTAAAAGACCTCCGTTTTTTGGATCTTCACCTTTGTCGTTAGATGAGAGAATAGGGGTGAAGGTTGCGTCCCATTCGTTTGGATAATACAAACCTTGCTCTTGAACCCATCCTTTAAAATCATTGGAAGTTATTTTGTTAGGAAAGTTTACTATTTTGTGATTTGGAGCTAAGAAACGAACTTCTGCATCTTCTTCTGTCACTCTGTCTCTTGATAATTTTAGTGAAAATGGAGCTAATTCTTTTACAGTAAGTTTTCCTGTTGTATTATATTGCACAATCATTGTATTGCCATTTTTGACAAAATCGAATAATAATTGTTGTTTGAATGATAATTCGTCTACTGTATTGTAAGCTCTAATTCCCATAACAACAACTTGAAAGTTTTGAAGATTTTCAAGCGTGATTTCTTCAGGTTTTAAAATCGTAACTTCATATCCCATTTGCGAAAGATAAAGCGGAACTTCATCGCCGGCTCCCATTATGTAAGCTATTTTTTCATTTTTGATGATGATATCTAACTTGCTGAATTTGGCTTCAGAATTTGCTAAAACTTGTTGTTGAGCAATGTGTTCGTATTGAATGTTGATTTGCTCTTTGTCTAATTTTTCGCCATCTACAACCAAATAACTTGTCGCTGTGATTTCAGCAGAATTTTTGGGAGGAGTGACTTCAAAATAAACCGTTGTTTCTCCACCTTTTTTGTTGATTTGGAATGGAATGGATTCGGGTGATACTTTCCAACCTTGAGCAACTGTAAGAAATGCATTTCCACTTACATCATCTTTTCCGGCTTTGATTTTTACACCAACCGATTTATTTTTTTCAGAATTAAAGATTTTAACTTTATCTAAAATCGATGAAGTTGCTACCGGTACAACATCAAATGGTTTGTAAACTTCGCCTTTTACTTCATCATTATATTTGTAAATTACTTCTCGTTCAAAAGGAATTACAGTCCCATTAATTTCCACCAAGAAAGTAACCGAAATAGTTCGGATAATATCAGGAATTCCAATATTTTCTTGATTAGAAACGGCATACATTCCAACAGTTCCTTGCTCTTTTAGCCAATAAGGAGCAGTGTATTCCTCATTTTTATCAAGATTTAGTTCCAAATCAATATACTGCGGTTGATTGTTTTTTAGGGCTGTAGTTGAAAAAGCTGTTATAGACGAAGGATTAGTGTTGATACTATTTAAGACCATTTTTTGATTACTGCGGTTAATGGCTTCAATTCTTACTTTTAAGGTGCTTCCCGGGGTTGAACTTTGTGATTCGGCAACAGCTTCTAAAAATAATCCGGCACATCCGGAGATGATTTTTTTTATTTCTTCTGCTTTGATCTTTTTCCAATGTTCGTCATCCAATTTTTGAATTAAAGTATATGCTTCTATTAATTTTGGAATACTCGCTGATGGATTTCTGAAATCAAAATCTTTTTCAATTTGAGTCACTAATTTTCCAATTTCTGCTCCTCCTTTTACACGATTCCAAGATGTATCAATTCCTTCAAAAATATTTTTATTGTCTTTAGCTGCTTCACCTTTAATAAGTTCTAAATATTCAATTTCATCACCTCTTGAACCGGTGCTTCCGAATCCTTGTGATTGGTGGCGACTTCGGCTGAGAGCGGCAATTTCCTGATTTGATTTTCCAAAAGAAGGATAATAGACACCCATGTCAAAATTATTCAACTTGCTTTTGTCGGCTTTATCAAATTTTTCTTTCCCACCATAAAACCACCATGAAGTATTGAAAAACAATCTTTTAGGTTGCCAAGTAGAAGTAAATTTTAATTGATTTGGATAAACTTTTGGATCATTTGTTTGGTCAAAAAGCTCAATCGAAAGCATTGCAGAAGAAGTGTGATGACCGTGTGTTGTTCCGGGTGAACGGTGGTCAAAACGATTAATGATAACATCCGGTTTAAATTTTCGGATGATGTAGATCATATCTTCAAGCACTTCATTTTTATTCCAAATTTTAAGGGTTTCATCAGGTACTTTTGAAAAACCAAAATCATTAGCACGAGTAAAAAATTGCTCCCCGCCGTCTATTTTTCTGGCTTCTAATAATTCTTGGGTTCTAATTACGCCTAATAGTTCACGTAATTCTGTTCCGATAAGATTTTGACCACCATCTCCTCGAGTAATAGATAAATAACCAGTTCTGGCTTTTACATGATTAGCCATGTAGGAAATTAATCGCGTATTTTCGTCATCCGGATGAGCAGCAACATATAATACAGAACCTAAAAAATTAAGTTTTTGAATCTGATGATAGATTTCCACCGAAGACGGTTTTTGCGGCTGTTGAGCCAATAAAGTTGAAGCAAAAAGTAATAATAAAAGTATAAAGTATTTTTTTAACCCCATTGAATGCACAGTTTTTCAGTAAAAGTCAAATATAGTGAATTAAATAAGTTGATTTTTTAATTAGAATTTCTTTAACAATAAAAAAACAGTCCGAATAAATAACTCATTCAGACTGTCTTCCCTTATTAAAACCAATTCTAATTGTAGGTTAAAGCATTTTGCTTTATTTTTTCCAGTTTTTTTCGCATTTCTTTAGCGGTAAATATTTGTGGATAGATATCTTTATGTGTTTCAATGTGTTTTTCAGGATTGTCTTCGTTCACTAAGCCATTTATTATTTCATAATTTTTGTTGAATAATGAGTAGCCTCTGTAATCATTTGGAATTGATTTTTCGCGAATCCATTCACCACTTTTTTTATAAATATATTCTTTTTTATGAGTGTCAAAGTAAGCTTGAAGATTTGGATAATAGTAGTAACGAATTGAATCTAAAGGAACTTGAATTTGGTTATATTCTTCTAAATTATACACCGAAGAATAGGACTGACTCAATAAAAGTTTTGTTGGAAATAAAAAGAAAATAATTAAAAACAAACATACCCTTTTCATGACTTATTAGATTAAAATTAATAAAATCGTAAGTGGTATTTTTTAATTAAGTTATCGAAATGAATAATGTCATGTAAAGATAATTAAAATATAAATGAAAAATAGTTAATATTTGATTTATTTTATAAAAAATTTGTTAAATACTTAAATTTATTGATACAAAACAACTCTTGGTTTATTAATTTCAAAATCTAAATAACCAAAATCATCTGTTTTAAACGTATTAGATTTGAATAAATTTTCACCATCATTAGGTATACTTGGGTAGTAGGCAAAAGAAATTTGGAAAGAATTAAATACTAAGTAGTCATTTGTAATCAAAACACCCATTCCTAACTTAGCGTATCCCTTACTTTTTTGGAAATCGTATTCTGTATTTCCCAAAAACGCCATTGAAAAATTAAAAAATGGACTGAATCGAAATCCGGCCCAATCCCAAGGAGAGTAGGATTGTGTTTGAAAAGAAAAAATCATTTTTTTTGTTCCTAAAAACTTAGGATCATTAAATCCTGAAATTCCGTTTGATTCATTTATAGATATTTTATCGCCTTGAATGTCTAAGCGATGACCTCCAAGAATTATATCACTTTTAAAAAACTGACGTAATTTCCATCTTCCAAATTCCATTAAAGGAGTAAAATAATTTATTTGAGCAACAAAAGCACTTTGTTCGTTTTTTTTGTCTCTAAAAAAAGTACCATATTCATAATTTGTACTTAAATAGCCCCATTTAAAATAATTCCCAAATGTTGCTCTCGCTCCAACATACCATCGATTATCAAAGTTCTTGAGTTGATTTCCAATCGTAACTCCGTAATATTTTCCAATCGGAATATCTTCCACAATATCATAGTTAAAAACAAATTTTTCTTGAACGAATTTTCGGGAAGAAATTCCAATTCCACTTAACCAAAAAGATTCATTTGTATAAAAATCGATTGGGTCAAAATCACTGGTTATGTCTTCTAAATAGTTTATTTTTAAATATCTTAGAGTAGTAACAAAGTTAGTTGATCGTTCATTCACATTATTCTCTCTCGTGATATCAAATGAATGGCCTCCCCAAATATCTATCGTATTAAATTTAAAAGTCTGCAGTTTATATTCTTGACTAAAATCCGGCAAACTATCTCTTCGTAATCTATTTTCCAAAAAAACACCACCGGCCCAGCGGGTATAAGGAGAGAAAAATCTTCTTTCCATTTCAATACTTTTAGCATAATTATTATCTAAATCAATTTGATAATTGAATGCCGTTTGAACATAACTATTTCTAATATTTGGAATAACATAACGTGTTGAAAAAGCATTTCTTTTGTCGTCTAAATCATGTTGAAAACGATTGTCCCATAAGTGGCCAGTTCCGAGAAAGTTACGTTCAGTTAATTCATAAGATCCTCTTGAAGAAGATAAACTGGCATTAGGAATCAAACTCCATGAATCTAATACTGTAATGTTTATATCTACACTGTCAGATTGTGCTGAGACTAATTCACTAGAAATATCTACCCTTCTTATAAATCGTTGCGAACGTATTAAACGCTCTGTCTCTTTAATCATCAAACTGTCATAGGGTTTATTTCGTTTAATAAGAACAATATTTCTAATGGCAAATTTTTTAGATTTTACATGGATAGAATTGGCAGCTTTTTCAGTAAATCGTTTTGGCTTTTTTGCTGTATCTTTTTCAGAATATCCAAATGGATCAAGAGTTTGAATATTAATATTTCGAATGATTTTACCCTCGTAAAGAGTATGATTTTTTTCAGGAATTTTTACGCTTTTTGGTTTAATTGGAGTGACTTTTGTAGTCTTAAAAACAAGTTTATGAAGAAACTTTGTAAAGTTATTTTTTTTAGAGTAGTTTTCAATTCTTTTATAAGTAAGTGAAGTTGAATCTGTTTCTGTTTTTTTCTCTTGACCTGAGGAAAACAAAAACAAACAGAGAAAAAATAGCGTAAAAAAGTGTTTTTGGTTCATATATTTATTGCAATATAACGCTAAAACCAATTAAACTACTATAAATAAAATGTTAATCTATGAATTCCTTTTCTTCTCGTGGAAATTTAATCACAGTAACCCCTTTTTGAAGTAGTAAGCTATTTGGATATGTGATAAGTTCGCCTTCTGCAGTTTTCAAATACGTGTGAAATCCTCTAATATCTTCGATTTCTGCTTCTATCGGAAAATCTTTATCGTGAATTCTGATGGTATCACCAATTTTGAAAGGAGCCGAAAAGAACAAAATAATTCCTGATGAAACATTACTCAAAATGGACCATTGAGCAAACATTGCCACGCCAATTACAGCAAAAACAGAAGAGGTAACTAAGATAACATTTTGTGGTTTTACACCCCAAATAATGAATAATTCAATTATTGTGATTATTCCAATTAAAATATTAAAATACTTGATAACAAGATTTGTTCGATGCACAAGGATTTCACTAACTCGAGCAAACCTTCTAACAATTTTCGCAACTAATAAACGTAAGATAATAGCAATAACAATAACTATGCCCGAAGCAACAACTTCTTTTATATATAAATTAACAAACTCCATGGTGTTGAATTAGGGGACAAAAGTAAGCATTTTTTGATAAACTAAATGCATTGGCATCCCAACAACATTGGTATATGAACCTTCAATTTTACTGATGCCAACATAGCCAATCCATTCTTGAATGGCATAACTTCCGGCTTTGTCAAACGGTTTGTAATTGGTTAAATAGTAACGAATTGCTTCATCAGAAAGTTCACGAAATGTTACTTTTGTGACTTCATGAAATGTTTCGGTTTTTGAATTTGTTTTAAAACACACTGAAGTAATCACTTCATGCGTAGAATTAGACAAAGATTGTAACATTTTAAAAGCATCTTCTTCATCTTTAGGCTTACCTAAACATTGATTGTTGTGCCAAACGATAGTGTCGCTCGTGATTAGAATTTCGTTTGGTTTTAGTTCTCCATCAAATGCTTTGGCTTTTAATTCCGCTAAATAATTAGTAATTTCTTGTGCTTGAAGATGTAGCGGATAAATTTCTTCCACTTCTTTTAAACGAATTTCAAAATCAATGTCTAAATCTTTAAAAAACTGTTGTCTTCTGGGCGAACCCGAAGCTAAAATTATTTTATACGATTTTAGTTTTTCTCTAAGCATTTGTATTGATTTTGATGTTATATGTAATCACAGCAATCGACAAAATCCCAAAGAAAATAACCCATTTTAAAATGATACTCAAATGACGAAAATCTGAACTGGATTTAGCATTCCAACTTTTAATTAAAGCATATAAAAGAGGACCAATAACTAAGAAAAGTACATATAAAACAGCATAATACAAGTTAAAATCCATCAAATGCTGATTCGTATACCAAAATATAATAGCAATTGCAGCAAGCAATAAAACGAAAATTATTTTAGCTGTTCTGTTAATACCCAAAACAATTGGAAGCGTTTGCATTCCTTGGTTATAATCACCTTTTGTATCTTCCGCATCTTTAATTATTTCCCGAATAAAATTTACTACAAAAGCAAAAATGGCATAATCGGTAAGAATTTTAAATAGTAAACCCATTTTCTCACGATTTCCATCATAAGTAGCCGGATATAAATCAAATACACCAATAATTAAAACACTTAACCCAAGAATAAAAGCAACTAAAAGATTACCTAGCAACAACATCTTCTTCAAAGTGGTTGCATAAAAATAAAGACAGGCTGCAATGAAGATGAAAATCGTAGCAAAACTTGGTTTATTAATTAAATTGGAAAGATAAAAACCAATGGCAACACCGGCAATATTAAGTCCTACATAAATATTATAGGCTCTTGATTCGGAAATGGCTTTTCCAACAATTACTTTCTCCGGTCGATTGATGGTATCGGTTTCCTGGTCAAAAATATCATTAATTACATAACCAGCCGCTGCCAATAAAACAGTGGATAAAACAAATAGAAAATACTGCCAATCCGCCAATGCTAAATATCCATCTTGTTGGTTTAAAAATCCGTATCGGAAAATTAATTGCATTAAAGCAAGTAGGAGTAGGTTTTTGTATCGTATTAATTTTAGATAAATCATCTTGTTAGTTCAATTGTTTTTTTATGAAAATTTAGTCGCTTTTTGCCTGTTTTGCAGGAGATTCCTTCGCCAGTTCGCTATCGCTCGTGTCCTCTTTCGACTGCGTCATCTTTCGGAATGACAAAAAGTAACTTAGTGCTATTTTTCTGCTTCGTAAGAGATTACTATTTTCGACTTCGTCATCTTTCGGAATGACAAAAAGTAACTTAGTGCTATTTTTCTGCTTCTTAAGAGATTACTTTTTCGACTTCGTCATCTTTCGGAATGACAAAAAGTATAGCTTTTTTGCCTGCTTCGCAGGAGATTCCTATTTCGACTTCGTCATCTTTCGGAATGACAAAAAGCATTTCGTTTCTTCCATCTTCCATCTTCCATCTTAATCATGCTTCCCATCATAATACAAATGCCATTTCCCTTGCACTTTCATCACTTGTTCAATGACTTCACGAACGGCACCTTTTCCACCGTTTTTATGCGAAATGTATTTTGAAATTGCTTTAATTTCCGGACTCGAATCTTGCGGACAAGTAGGTAATCCAACCAATTTCATCACGTGATAATCGGGAATATCGTCACCCATATATAAAACTTGTTCCGGATTTATGTTGTAAATAGCACAGTATTCTTTGAATGTTTTCACTTTATCGGGCGAACCTAAATAGACATCAGAAATGCCGAGATTTTTTAAACGAATTCGAACGCCTTCGTTACTTCCGCCGGAAATTATACAAACGTGATAACCGCTTTCAACCGCAGCTTTTAACGCAAAACCATCCCGAATATTCATAATGCGAAGCATTTCGCCCGTTGGGGTAATATGTACAGAACTATCCGTAAGAACGCCATCTACATCAAAAATGAAGGTGGTTATTTCATTCATTAATTCTTTATAGCTTTTTGCCATCGTCAATAATAGATTTAGTTAGAAGTTTATAAATTTCCTTTTGATTTTCATCAGACAAAAAATTCAAATGGGTATTGATTGTTTCGCTATCATTCCTTTTGGCTGGTCCGGTTTGAGCATTTTCAGGTGATAAATGGATGATTTTTTGAGCCGTTTCAATAATCAAAGGCTTCAATAATTCAAATGAAAGTTGATTTTCTTCACAAATTTCATTTCCGATTTTATACAAATGATTGACAAAATTACACACAAAAACTGCTGCCACGTGCAATGCTTTTCGTTGTTCAGATGAAATAGATTGTACAACCGATGAAATAGTTTTAGCAACAGTTTCAATTGTTTTAAAATCTTTCTCAACTTCAGCTTCCAAACAAATCGGAATTTCTTTAAAATTAACCGGTTTATTTTTAGTAAATGTTTGTAACGGATAAAAAACACCTTGACGATTTTTTGAATCCAAAATTTCCATCGGCATGCTACCGGATGTATGAACAACTAATCGATTTTCAAATGGAAGTTTTGTCGAAACATCAGCAATCGCATTATCCGAAACGGCAATTAGGTATAAATCCGCTTGTTTAATTTCAGCAAAATCAGAAACAATTTTATCCGAAGAAATCAAATGCGAAACACTTTCTTTTTGCCTCGAAAAAACCTGAACGAGCTCAATTTCATCACTTTGCAAAAAAGCAGAAATCAAATGTTGAGCTACATTTCCTGAACCGATAATAACAATTGAAACCATGCGTCAAAAATAATAAAAACAGAGCCGATTTCCGATTAAAATTGATAAGAATAAATGACTGATTAAACTTACCTTAAAAATTCTATAAAAATAGATAAGATTCTTTCTTTTATAAGTATTTTTGTGCTTTCAAAAATTACCCTTCTCAAAATGGACAAAAAAATACTTTCCTTCCTTTTTTCCACACGTTTAATGGCTTTTTTATTCATCGCATTTGCAGCAGCGATGGCAGTTGGAACCTTTATCGAAAATGATTATAATACAGATACAGCCCGAATCTGGGTTTATAATGCTTGGTGGTTTGAAGTAATTATGGTATTTTTTGTCATCAATTTTATTGGAAATATTAAACGTTATCAACTTTGGAAAAAGGAAAAATGGGCTACTTTATTATTGCATTTTTCATTTATCTTCATTTTAGTTGGAGCTTTTATCACTCGATACATTAGTTTTGAAGGGATGATGCCAATTCGTGAAGGTGCTTCAGAAAAACGTTTTTATTCTGATAAAACGTTCCTCACGGTTTTAACCGATGGCGATTTCAGAGGTGAAACCAAGCGAAAAACCATCGAAAAACCGCTAATTTTATCGCAAGCAGCCAACAATAGTTTTACGATTAACGATAAATTTGATACGAAACCATACACCATTCGCTATAAAAATTTTATAATGAATGCCACCGAAAGCATCAAACCGGATGAAAGTGGCGAAACGTTTTTAAAATTAGTCGAATCGAGTGGAGGAACTCGTCACGAACATCATTTAAAAGAAGGCGAAGTACAAAGTTTACACGGAATTCTTTTTGCCTACAACAAAGAAACAGACGGAGCTATTAACATCATTCAAGATGGAGATTCCTTTTTTATCAAATCTACTTTTGGTGGCGATTTTATGCGAATGGCCGATCAAATGAAAGGGTTGGTTTTGAAAGATTCCCTGCAACCATTGATGTTTCGTTCGCTTTATAACATTGCCGGAGCTCAATTTGTTTTACCCGACGCACCTGTGAAAGGTAAAAAAGAATACGTTTCCAACAACGATTGGAAGGATATGTCAACTGATGATGCTTTGATTGTTGAAGTAGAAGCCAATGGTGAAACAAAGGAAGTGACTTTAGTTGGTTCCAAAGGAAAACAAGGCGTTCCGCAAACAGTGACAATGGGTGATTTGGATATCACATTGATGTTTGGAAGTAAAATTTACGAACTTCCTTTTAGCATTCATTTAAATGATTTTATTGCCAAAAGATATCCCGGAACCATCAACAGTTATTCTGCTTTTGAAAGTAAAGTGACCGTTTTAGATGGCGATAAAAAGCAAGATGCTCATATTTATATGAACAATATTTTGGATTACAAAGGCTACCGATTTTTTCAAGCTCAGTTTGATCAAGATGAAAAAGGAACAATTCTGTCGGTAAATCACGATTTCTGGGGAACTTGGCTCACGTACATCGGTTATTTTTTACTTTACATTGCGATGATGGCGATTTTATTTGATAAAAATACTCGTTTTAACGATATTAAAGTGAAGTTGGAAAAAGTGAAGAAAAAGAAATCCGCCTTATTGTCTCTTTCATTTCTACTTTTTTCGTTGGTGGGATTTTCTCAAAATGCTGAGGAGAATCACAATCATCAACGACCTTCATTAGCAGAAGTTGAGAAGTTTCTGGAAACCACCATTCCAAAACCCGAACACGCAGCCAAATTTGGTCGTTTAGTGATTCAAGATGCTGGTGGAAGAATGAAACCGGTGAATACTTTTTCGTCGGAATTACTACGAAAAGTGAGCAAAAGTGACAACTACAAAGGATATACTTCTGATCAGGTTTTTCTATCGATGTCGCAAACCCCAAACGCTTGGTTTGAAGTGCCATTAGTGTTTTTAAATCGAGGAAATGACAGTATTCGAAATGTTTTAGGCATTGAAAAAGATGCTAAATATGCTCCATTCATTAGTTTTTTTGACGAAAAAGGAAATTATAAATTAAGTCCATTTTTAGACGAAGCGTACAAAGCAGCTATTCCTAATAAATTTCAAAGTGATTTTATTGCTGTAGATAAAAAAGTAGTGCTTTTAAATTCGGCTTTAAGCGGAAGCATTCTCAAAATTTTCCCTGTTCCGAATGATGATAACAACAAATGGATTTCGTATTTAGAATTAGATGAATACCAAGATACAGAACTTGCCAACCTTAAAAATATTCTTCCGGCTTATATGCAAATTTTAGGAGAGGCAAGTAAAACGCAAGACTATCAAATGGCTGATGACATCATCGGTGGAATGGAAAAATTTCAAATCAAGTACGGAAGTGAAGTTCGTCCATCTGATAAAAGAATTGATTCTGAAATATTATATAACAAATATGATATTTTCAAGAATTTGTATTATTTGTATATGTTAGCGGGTGTTTTGATGTTGATTTTTACGGTAATTCAAATTGTAAAATCATCTAAATTCATCAATTATACGATAAATGCTTTTCATATTCTAATCGGATTTTTCTTTGTCTTACATACGTTAGGGTTAATTGCCCGTTGGTACATTTCAGGTCACGCACCGTGGAGTGATGCTTATGAAAGTATGATTTATGTAGCGTGGGCAACAATGTTTTTCGGATTGGCATTTGACAGAAAATCGAAGTTAACCGTTGCTTCGGGAGCTTTTGTAGCATCGATGATTTTAATGATTGCTCATTGGAGTTGGATGGATCCTTCGATTGCGAATTTACAACCGGTTTTGGACTCCTATTGGTTGATGATTCACGTGTCAGTAATTGTAGGGAGTTATGGACCATTTACGTTAGGAATGATTCTAGGAATAGTGTCGCTTTTATTGATTTTGTTAACCAATGAAAAAAATAAAGAACGAATGAAACTAAGCATTCAGGAAATCACTTACATCAACGAAATGGCGTTAACCATCGGTTTGGTAATGCTTACAATCGGTAACTTTTTAGGAGGACAATGGGCCAACGAAAGTTGGGGACGCTATTGGGGTTGGGATCCAAAAGAAACGTGGGCTTTGATTAGTATTATGATTTATGCATTTGTGATTCATGCTCGATTTGTGCCTTCGTTACGTGGAACCTGGGTGTTTAATTTAATGAGTATTTTCGCCTTCTATTCAATTATGATGACGTATTTTGGTGTGAATTTTTACCTAACCGGATTGCATTCGTATGCCAGCGGAGATAAAGTGGTAACGCCAAGTTTTGTTTATATTTCTGCGATTTTGATAACATTGTTAGGGATTGCTTCTTATTTCAAATATAAAAAATATTATAAAAAATAGTTTAGTAATCATTTGTGATTTGTTTAGTAGGTTCATCGTTTATAAAAATGTAAATTTGAAATAAAATAAGTAGTATGAAATCATCTTTTTTAATCATTTTTTCTTGTTTTATGTTGATGAGTTGTCAAAACCAAGCTCAAACTAAAAAAGAAAATACAGCAACAGAAACCACTATGAAACAATCAATTTATACATTTAAAGTAGAAGATTTGGAAGGAAAAGAATTTGATTTTGCTTCGTTGAAAGGCAAAAAAATCATGGTGGTAAACACCGCTTCCAAATGCGGATTAACGCCACAGTACAAAGATCTTCAAGCATTGTATGAAGAATATAAAGATAAAGGATTAGTGATTATCGGTTTTCCTGCGAATGATTTTATGTCGCAAGAACCGGGAACGAATGAAGAAATCGGAGCTTTTTGTGAAAAGAATTACGGCGTAACTTTTCCGATGATGAGTAAAATTTCGGTGAAAGGAAAAGAAATGCATCCGATATATCAATTTTTGACCCAAAAAGCACAAAATGGTTTGCAGGATAGCGAGGTAGGATGGAACTTTCAAAAATATTTACTAAATGAAAAAGGTGAATTAGAAAAAGTTATCAGTCCGAGAACCAGTCCCAAAGATCAAGAAATATTGGATTGGTTGGCTAGTTAATTTTTGTTTTTGAAAAAAAAGTAAACCATTTAGAAATTAAATTAACTTCTAAATGGTTTAATAAAAAATTGAATGTTTGTTTAAACTTACAACCCAACTTCTTTCAATAATTCTTTTAATTTAGCATCAGAAGGTCTTGGTGCATCTGAATTGATGATTTTGCCTTCGGTATCTAATAAGATAAATCTCGGAATTCCATCGATGGCATATTTTTTCACAAAATCAGATTCCCAGGCATTATCCGCAAATAATTGAATTCCTTTTAGTTCTTTATCAGCTACCATTTTTTTCCATTTTTCGAGGTCTTTTTGATCATCAATAGAAATGCTGACAAACTCGATGTTTTTTCCGTGGTATTCTTTTTCAACTTCTTTTAAAGCTGGAATTTCTCTAATACATGGTCCACACCAAGTTGCCCAAACATCAATGTAAACAAATTTTCCTTTCAAACTTTCTAAAGAAGTTTTTCCGCCATTTATATTTTCATAATCAAAAGTAGGAGAGGGCAAACCTTTAGCAATACCTTTTAAAATTTCAAATTTTTCAGTTAATTTATCTTTATACTTTTCATCAATTGAATAACTCAACATTTCTTTGTACACAGCTTCTAAATTTGGAGTTGTACCATTCAATTCATACATCATATTTTTGACCATTTCACTTTGAATGAGTTTACTTTTTATCGTTTTTAAAGTAGCAAAACCTTTTTCAATAGGTGTTTTTGTTGAATCTGCTTCGGAATACATTTTTTCGGAAAAGTGACTTCCGCTTAAATTACGATAGGAATTGGAGAATTTAAATAATTCTTCATTATCCAAAGAAAAATCAGTACCAACTTTTGGAAAACTTTCTGAAGCTTTGAATTCTCTATTGTCAGTAAAGTATCCGTGATAAGACGGATATTGTTCATACAATTTTAAAACATGATAATCGGCATCTAATTTTTCGAGTTTTACAAAATTTTGATTGGTTAACTTTGCTTCATCCAATGTTTTTAAAATTTCTTTTTTGTACAATTCATTTTTTTCAATAAAAGCTTTTTCATCTAAAGTGAATAACGGTTTAACCCCTTCCATATCATTCATTTTACCATAAATCGACTCAATTACTTGATGTTTTTTAGACATAAAATTATTTTCATCAGAACCACTTCCTTTGAAAGTAAATGATTTTTCAAACTCTTCCGCATTGTTTTCGATATTCAATTGAAATCCATTTTCTAAATAAATGAACCGTTGTTTTTCATCATTTAGAACCAATGAATAAAGTCCGTCATAATCCAATTGAAGCGTGTCCGAAAATGTTCCGTCTTCATTTAAATTGATTTCTTTTGAAAAATTCAACCCTTCTAGTTTGATGGTTTTTGACTCAGCGTTTGCAATTTTTCCTGATAATGTGGTAATAACTTCTTTATCCTGACAGGAAATAAAGCAAATTACGGAGAGTAATGCGATAATTTTTTTCATGGTATAATTGTTTAGATTCTCAAAAGTAAGAAATTCAATTCATAATTTGTTATTAAAAAAACCACAATTATGTTGCATTTATGCAAACGTTTGCGGAATTTTGAAACCTCAACCAATAATTAAATGGATCACTATCATTATATCAGTTCCGACCTACTTTCGTTGGAAACCATCAACCAAATTTTACTTGAAAATAAATCGTTGGCTTTATCAGAAGAAGCGAAGGTTAACATTCAAAAATGTCGGGATTATTTAGATAAAAAAATGCAGTCACAAACCGATCCTATTTACGGAATTAATACCGGATTTGGGTCGTTGTGCAATGTGAAAATTTCAACTGAAAACCTTTCGCAACTTCAGGAAAATCTTGTCAAATCTCATGCCTGTGGAACAGGTGATGAAGTTCCGAATTCAATTGTGAAGTTGATGTTGTTGCTTAAAATTCAATCGTTGAGTTACGGAAATTCCGGTGTTCAATTGGAAACAGTGGAAAGATTGATAGAATTTTTCAACAATGATGTTTTACCAATAATTTATACGCAAGGTTCATTGGGAGCTTCAGGTGATTTAGCTCCGTTAGCACATTTAAGTTTACCATTATTAGGCGAAGGCGAAGTTTATTTTGAAGGAAAAAAAGTGCATTCTAAAGAAGTGCTTGCCCATTTTAATTGGAAACCAATCGTTTTACAATCCAAAGAAGGTTTGGCTTTGTTGAACGGAACGCAATTTATGAGTGCTTATGGTGTTCATATTTTATTAAAATCATATAAATTATCCTATTTGGCGGATTTAATCGGAACCATTTCTTTGGAAGGTTTTGATGGTCGAATTGATCCGTTTAACGAATTGATTCACCTAGTTCGTCCACATAAAGGGCAAATTGAAACAGCTCAGCGAATTACTGATTTTTTAGATGGAAGTCAAATTATAAATCAAAAGAAAGTTCACGTTCAAGATCCATATTCTTTCCGATGTATGCCGCAAGTTCACGGTGCTTCAAAGGATACAATGGATTATGTGCGAAGAGTTTTTCGAACAGAAATCAATTCTGTAACCGATAATCCGAATGTTTTTGTAGGCGAAGATATTATAGTTTCCGGTGGAAATTTCCATGGACAACCATTAGCTTTAGCATTAGATTTTCTTGGAATTGCATTAGCTGAATTGGGAAGTATTTCGGAAAGAAGAACCTATCAATTAATTTCCGGTCTTCGTGGATTACCCGCTTTTTTAGTTGACAATCCAGGCTTGAATTCCGGTTTTATGATTCCTCAATACACGGCTGCGAGTATCGTAAGTCAAAACAAACAATTAGCCACTCCGGCCAGTATTGATAGCATTGTTTCCAGTAATGGTCAAGAAGACCACGTGAGTATGGGTGCGAATGCGGCGACAAAATGTTTTAAAATTATTGAAAATCTAGAACGTATTTTAGCCATTGAATTAATGAATGCTTCGCAAGCCATTGAATTCAGAAGACCTTTGAAATCCAGTGAATTTATTGAACAATTTATCGCTTCTTACCGTACCGAAGTTCCTTTTGTAAAAGAAGATCGCATTTTGCATTATGATATTGAAAACTCTATTGCTTTTTTGAGGAGTTTTGAGATTGAGGTGGAGAATTGAATTAGTTTGTTTAATTTTTTATTCCTTATTCTTCTTTATTTTTTCTAAAGATATAATACAAACCCAGTCATATAATTTAATTATGTCCGAAGGTTTTGCATCTCCAGGGCAAGAAATAAGATTTCCAGTTTTGTTACCATAAATTACAAGTACTGGAGTTTTTTCCTCTATTTCAGTTGGTATATTAGTAAATGCTCTTGATTGTAGTAATTTTAAATCTAAATTTTCAAATTTCTTTGGTGCAGATAAGCTTAAATATTTTATTCCCAAGTCAACACTGTTCTTTTCAATTGTGCTATTTTTAACGTAGATTCTGATGAATTCGTCTCCAAAATTTCTATTTAAGGGATTTATACCGTATTTGTTAATTACATCTGAGACTAATTTTGATGTACTCTTTTTTTCTTCATTAGAATATTCCTCTAAAATTATATCAAAGTCATCATTTAGTTTGGCTCTAACATAAAATTTGTAAGTTTCTATTCCAAAAAAGAATTTAGATATGTTTTCAGAATCAGATTTATCAAATGAATATTATTCATTATTTAATCCTTGAGAAAAAGCATTAAAATAAGTAGATATTAAAATTAATAATAAGTAAACTGTTCGTTTCATTTCTTCATAAATTTTAAAAAGTAATAAATTCTATTTTGTTTTTTATTTATTATATAAGAAGAATTGAAAATAATAATTCAACTCTTTTCTAAAATGTTTAGATATAGAATTGAAGAACTAAACCGCCAATTTTGGCACTTGATTAAATGTAAAGGATGAAATTTCAGTTTGATTTTTAGCGTGTTCAATTGTCATAGACACAATTTTACCTTCCGCATCCAATTCAATTAAAGTATTTTCATTGATATCTTTTGTCTCAACAATTTCATTATCATTAAAATAAACTAAAAGTGTATCTGTATCTTCGAAATATGTAATTTTCATAATCTTAATTTTTAAAACTTCTATCAAAAAAAGCGTTGTGAACAGTTTCTTTATCCTCTAAAATGATAATTCTTAAATATTTTTCTACATCTTCAATGTATGCCCAACGTTTAATTCTCCCGTCAGATTGTATTGTTTCAAAAATTGGATTTTCAAATACAAAAACAATCCATTCTAATTTAATATCTTTTCTGTCATTTCTTTCTCTTGTGGCTAAAAAATAGTTTGTAAATTTCATTTTTTTTATGGCTGATATAGAATTAATTCAAATTTATGTAATTATATACAATAAAACAAGATTACGATTTTAAGAAAAAATTATTTAAAATTATACTTTACTTCACCCTAAAATTCTTCTCAATCGCTTTAATCATTTCCCCCGCAATATCTTTATTAGTAGCACCTTCAATTCCTTCTAAACCGGGAGACGAATTTACTTCCAACAAAAGCGGTCCTTTACTCGATCGGATAATATCAACTCCGGCAACTTTTAATCCCATCGCTTTGGCAGCTTTAACGGCAATGATTTTTTCTTCTCGAGTAGGTTTGATAACCGAAGCTGTTCCACCTAAATGAATGTTAGCTCTAAATTCTCCTGCCAATGCTTCTCGTTGAATGGTAGCAACCACTTTTCCATCAATCACAAACAAACGCAAATCTTTTCCGTTGGCTTCTTTGATGAATTCTTGAACTAAAATATTGGCGTTCAGGCTCTTAAATGCGTTAATTACACTTTCAGCTGCTTTTTTAGTTTCGGCTAAAACAACTCCTTTTCCTTGTGTTCCTTCTAAAAGTTTTACAATTAAAGGTGTTCCGCCAACCATTTTTATTAAATCATCTGTATCTAATGGCGAATTGGCAAATCCGGTTGTTGGAATGTCGATTCCATTATTTAATAGCAATTGCAACGAATATAATTTATCTCGCGACTGCGTAATTGCGGAAGAAGAATTCAAACAAAAAATCTTTAACGCTTCAAATTGACGAGTTAACGCACAACCATAAAAGGTGATATTCGGTCGAATTCTAGGAATGACTGCGTCCAATTCATTCAAAACTTTTCCACCACGGTAATGAATTTCAGGTGTGTCGGCATCCAATTTCATATAACATTCTTTGATGTTTAAAAATTGCATTTCGTGACCACGGCGTTCACCGGCTTCCATTATTCTTTTATTGCTGTATAGTTCAGGATTACTGGCCAAAAGCCCAATTTTTAAACCCGAGCGTTCTTTCAAAACATCAGGATATAAATCTTTTAATTTATCTGTTGAATTATCACCTAACAAATATTTCCTTTCCGGATCAACCATCGCTCGTCCGCTCATCGCCTCGCGACCTAACAACATTCGGAATCCCATTGAATCTCGGTTAGTCAAAGTCATTTCAATCACCCAATGCGAATCACCTAATTGTAATTGCGTTTGAATGACAAAACGTTGCTCACGAAATCCGCTGGAACTTTTTACAACACGTTTATCAATTAATGGAGCTTGACAATGAATGATGGTTTTGACATTATTTTGAATCGGATTAATATCAAATTTCACCCAATGCTCACCTTCTTTAATAAATGGACTGATGTTGATGGCATGTAGGGCAGAAGTTTTGGCTCCGGAATCTACCCGTGCTTTTATAGTTGGAATACCAAGTTCTGGAAAGGAACACCATTCTTCGCTACCTAAAATTAATTTGTTGTCTAACATTTTTTGATTGATGATATAAAAAAGCCACGAATTCACAAATAGTTTTACTTTAATTCGTGAATTCGTGGCTTACAATTTAGTTATATTTAACTCGTTGGTTTTTCTGCTTTTTGAACTTTTACGTTTAATTCTTGAGCATCGTCTTCAATATCCATAAAGATTTCGTCACCTTCTCCAATTTTGGAAGTGATAATTTCTTCGGCTAAAGAATCTTCAACATATTTTTGAATGGCTCTTTTTAACGGTCGTGCTCCAAATTGTTTGTCAAAACCTTTATCAGCTATAAATGCTTTGGCTTTATCAGACAAATTCAACGTATAACCTAAATCTTTAATTCGAGCATATAATTTTTTCAATTCGATTTCGATGATTAAATCGATATGTTCTTTTTCTAATGCATTGAACACAATTACATCATCAATACGATTTAAAAATTCAGGAGCAAAGGTTTTCTTTAAAGCATTTTCAACTACACTTTTTGAATGATCGTCCGCTTGCGAAACTTTTGCGGCAGTACCGAAACCAACACCTTGACCAAAATCTTTCAATTGACGAGCTCCCACATTGGAAGTCATAATGATAATGGTATTTCTAAAATCGATTTTTCGTCCTAAACTGTCCGTTAAATAACCATCATCCAACACTTGCAACATCATATTGAAAACATCCGGATGAGCTTTTTCAATTTCATCTAATAGAACAACACAATACGGTTTGCGACGCACTTTTTCGGTTAATTGACCACCTTCTTCGTAACCAACGTATCCCGGAGGTGCTCCGACTAATCTGGAAATCGCAAATTTTTCCATGTATTCACTCATATCAATACGAACTAAAGCATCTTCAGAATCGAATAATTCTTTCGCTAAAACTTTCGCTAATTGTGTTTTTCCAACACCGGTTTGACCTAAGAAAATAAACGAACCAATCGGACGATTCGGATCTTTCAATCCGGCACGATTTCGTTGAATCGAACGAGCAATTTTCATTACTGCTTCGTCTTGACCAATTACTTTTCCTCTGATTAATTCAGGTAAATGAGCTAATTTATTGCTTTCAGTTTGAGCGATTCTGTTTACAGGAATTCCGGTCATCATCGAAACGACATCGGCAACATTATCTTCGGTAACTGTAATTCTATTGTTTTTAGAATCAATTTCCCATTGTTCCTGTGCGATTGCTAAATCTTTTTCGATGCGTTTTTCATCATCACGTAATTTAGCCGCTTCTTCATATTTTTGTTTTTTAACGACAGTATTTTTCAATTCGCGAACATCTTCCAATTGTTTTTCAAGTTCCAAAATTTGTTTCGGAACTTCGATGTTGGTGATGTGAACGCGTGAACCGGCTTCGTCTAATGCATCAATGGCTTTGTCCGGTAAAAATCGATCAGACATATAACGACTGGTCAATTTCACACAAGCATCAATTGCTTCAGGTGTATATGTCACACTGTGATGATCTTCATATTTACCTTTAATATTATTCAAGATTGTAATCGTTTCTTCAATGGTAGTAGGTTCAACAATCACTTTTTGAAAACGTCTTTCCAAAGCACCGTCTTTTTCAATATATTGACGGTATTCATCTAACGTTGTAGCACCAATACATTGAATTTCGCCTCTGGCTAAAGCAGGTTTAAACATATTCGAAGCATCCAAAGAACCGGTTGCTCCACCGGCACCAACAATGGTATGAATCTCATCGATAAACAAAATAATGTCATCATTCTTTTCCAATTCATTCATCACCGCTTTCATTCTTTCTTCAAATTGTCCGCGGTATTTTGTTCCGGCAACTAAACTTGCCAAATCAAGTGTAACTACTCGTTTGTTGAATAAAATTCTGGATACTTTCTTTTGTATGATTCGCAATGCTAAACCTTCGGCAATGGCAGATTTACCAACACCCGGTTCACCAATTAAAAGCGGATTGTTTTTCTTTCTTCTGCTTAAAATTTGTGAAACACGTTCGATTTCTTTTTCTCGACCAACTACAGGGTCAAGTTTTCCTTCTTCGGCCATTTCGGTTAAATCACGGCCAAAATTATCTAGAACAGGCGTTTTCGATTTTTTATTGGTTTTACTTCCGGGATTATTAAAGTTGCCTTCTTTTAAACTGTCATCTTGTCCTGAATCTTCATTAAAAGATTCGTTTTTTGGGAAGCTGTCAGTATATTCGTCTTCGTTGTTATTAGGTATCATATTCAAATATTGTTCTTTCGCTATATCGTAATCGATTTTTAGCTTGTTAAGTAATTTTGTTGTCGGATCGTTCTCGTTCCTTAAAATACAAAGCAAAAGATGTGCCGTACTGATGGAAGAACTCTGAAAAACTTTGGCTTCCAAAAAAGTAGTTTTTAACGCTCTTTCCGCTTGACGGGTAAGGTGAAGATTCTTTTTTTCGTTACCCACTTCAGCATTTGGGTTGGGCGGACTAAGTATTTCTACTTTCTTACGTAAATATTCTAAATCAATATCTAAATTGCTCAAAATAGTGATTGCTTTACCATTTCCGTCTCTCAAAATTCCTAGCATCAAATGCTCAGTTCCAATAAAGTCGTGCCCTAAACGCAAGGCTTCTTCTTTACTGTACGTGATTACATCTTTGACTCTTGGAGAAAAATTATCATCCATAGCAGTTCTTTTTAAAGGTAAATTTACTAAATATGGTTGGTAAATGCAAAAACTATTCCCATTCATATCTACTGTCAGCTAATTGACAAAAAATATTTGAATTATGAAAGTTAAAGTTACGTTTAATTATTAACTAAAAAACACCTCATTTTTGTTAATAAATCATTGAAATTAGTTCAATAAAAAGCTTTCAAAAAGTACAAAAATCCGTATATTAGCACGTTTTGAAATAATTATAATTTTTAACCAATAAATACATATGTCTGAAGGAGAAAAGTTGATTCCTATTAACATCGAGGACGAAATGAAATCAGCGTACATCGATTATTCGATGTCAGTAATTGTGTCACGTGCATTGCCGGATGTTAGAGATGGTTTAAAGCCTGTACACCGTAGAGTACTTTACGGAATGTATGATTTAGGAGTTTTTTCGAATAGAGCTCACAAGAAATCCGCTAGAATTGTCGGAGAAGTTTTAGGTAAATATCACCCACACGGAGATACATCTGTTTATGATGCAATGGTTCGTATGGCTCAAGAATGGAGCTTACGTTATCTTTTAGTAGATGGTCAAGGTAACTTTGGATCGGTGGATGGAGATAGTCCGGCAGCGATGCGTTATACTGAAGCCAGAATGCAAAAGATTTCGGAAGAAATTATGGCCGACATCGAAAAAGAAACCGTTGATTTTCAATTGAATTTTGATGATACTTTATATGAGCCCAAAGTAATGCCAACTAAAGTTCCTAATCTTTTGATTAATGGAGCCTCCGGTATTGCGGTTGGTATGGCAACCAATATGCCACCTCACAATCTTACAGAAGTTGTTAATGGAACATTGGCTTACATTGACAATAATGAAATAGAGATTGATGAATTGATGGAACACATCAAAGCTCCTGATTTCCCGACAGGCGGAATCATTTATGGCTATGAAGGTGTTCGTGAAGCATTCAAAACCGGTCGTGGTCGTATCGTGATGCGTGCTAAAATCGCTTTTGAAGAAAGTAATGGAAAAGATGCAATCATCGTAACCGAAATTCCATATCAGGTGAATAAGGCTGATATGATTAAGAAAACGGCCGATTTAGTTAATGATAAAAAAATTGAAGGTATTTCGAATATTCGTGATGAATCGGATAGAAACGGAATGCGAATTGTGTACGAATTAAAACGTGATGCAGTTCCGAATGTGGTGTTGAATACCTTATATAAATTCACACAATTACAATCATCATTCAGCGTAAATAACATTGCGTTAGTAAATGGTCGTCCACAAATGTTGAATCTAAAAGAGTTGATTCATTATTTTGTTGAACACCGTCACGATGTAGTGGTTCGTAGAGCTAAATTCGATTTGCGTAAAGCTGAAGAAAGAGCTCACATTTTAGAAGGTTTAATCATTGCTTCAGATAATATTGATGAAGTAATTGCTTTGATTAGAGGTTCGAAAGATGGAGATGAAGCTCGTACAAAATTAATCGAACGTTTCTCATTATCTGAAATTCAAGCTCGTGCGATTGTTGAAATGCGTTTGCGTCAACTTACCGGTCTTGAGCAAGATAAATTACGTGCAGAGTACGAAGAAATCATGAAATTGATTACGCATTTAAGAGAATTATTGGCTAACAAAGATTTGAGAATGCAAGTGATCAAAGATGAATTGGTTGAAATTCGCGATAAATATGGAGACGAAAGACGTTCTGTCATTGAATATGCCGGAGGTGATGTAAGTATTGAAGATTTAATTGCTGATGAAAATGTAGTAATTACAATTTCGCACGCCGGTTATATTAAACGTACAAACCTTTCAGAATATAAAACACAGAATAGAGGAGGAGTTGGACAAAAAAGTGCAGGAACAAGAGATCAAGATTTCTTAGAGCATTTGTTTGTGGCGACGAATCATCAATATATGTTGTTCTTCACTCAAAAAGGAAAATGTTTCTGGATGAGAGTTTATGAAATTCCTGAAGGAAGCAAAACGTCAAAAGGAAGAGCGATTCAGAACTTGATCAACATTGAAAATGATGATAAAGTAAAAGCGTTCATTTGTACTCAAGATTTGAAAAATGAAGAGTACATTAATAGTCACTATGTGATTATGGCAACTAAACAAGGTCAAGTTAAAAAGACGTTGTTGGAGCAATATTCACGTCCGAGAGTGAACGGAATTGCTGCTATTACTATTAAGGAAGACGACGAATTGTTAGAAGCAAAATTAACCAACGGAAAAAGTCAAATTTTAGTGGCTGTAAAATCCGGTAAATTGGTTCGTTTCGAAGAAAGCAAAACACGTCCAATGGGAAGAGGAGCTTCAGGAGTTCGCGGAATTACGTTAGCGGATGATAAAGATGAAGTGATTGGCATGGTTTCTGTAAATGATATGAGCAGTGAGATTTTGGTAGTATCTGAAAATGGTTATGGAAAACGTTCTTCATTAGAAGATTATCGTATCACTAACCGCGGAGGAAAAGGAGTGAAAACCCTTAATATTACTGATAAAACAGGAAGATTAGTATCAATTAATAGTGTTACGGATGCCGATGATTTAATGATTATCAACAAGTCAGGACTAACCATCAGAATGGAAGTTTCCGATTTAAGAGTAATGGGAAGAGCCACACAAGGTGTCCGATTAATCAACATCAAAGGAAACGATTCAATCGCTGCAGTAACGAAAGTTATGAAAGAAGAAGCTGCAGAAGAAGTTGAGTTTGAAGATGTAACTGCTGCCGTTTTAGAGGGTGATTCAACATCAGAAAATACTGATTTTGATGATGATACTGATGAAACAACAGAAGAAAACGAAGAAACCCAAGAATAATTATTAACTAAAATTTGATTTACAATGAAAAGTAGATACATCATCTCCGCTTTTGCTTTGATGTTAAGTTTGGGCAGTTATGCTCAGAAAGATCAATTGAAAGCGTTAGAGAAAGCGATTAAAAATTTTGAACCTACAACCGTTAAAAATGCTTTGTCAGCTGCAGAAGGTGTAATTGGCAATGCAACCGATCAGGAAAAAGCTCAGTTTTATTTTTTGAAAGGTAATGCTTTATTAGAATTGGCGAATAAGAATATGGAAACGAGTAAAAACCTTCTTTCTGCAGCCAAGTCTTATCAAGAATTGATTGCAACTGAGAAGAAGATTGGAAAATCGAAATATTCTGAACAGGCAACTCAATCATTAGTAACCGTAAAAGATAAATTGGTTGCAGAGGCAATAAAGGATAGTGATGCTTCGCGATTCAAAGATAGCTCACAGAAATTATATGAAGCTTATATGTTGAGTCCAAAAGATACTTCCTATCTCTATTATGCGGCAGGATCTGCTGTAAATGCTAAAGAATATGATGTTGCCTTAACATATTATGATAAATTAAAGCAATTGAACTATTCCGGAAAAGGAATGACTTATTATGCTAAAAGTGTTGTAAGCGGCGAAGAAGAAGCGTTTAATACTAAACAAGAACGTGATAATTCGGTTAAACTTAAATTGCATACAAATCCAAGAGACGAAAAAATTCAATCTAAAAGAGGAGAGATTTACAGAAATTATGCTCTTATTTTAGTTGAAAATGGAGAGAAAGAAAAAGCATTACAAGCTATAATCGATGCAAAAAAAGATAATCCCGAAGATACTTCGTTAGCATTAACCGAAGCTAATTTATATTTAGATGCAAAAGATTATGCGTCTTATAAAAGAGTGATTGAAGAGGTTTTACAAAAATCTCCTAACGATGCTGATTTATATTATAATTTAGGTGTTATTTCCGGTACTTCTGGTAATGCTGCTGATTCAGAAAAATATTATAAAAAAGCAATTGAAATAAACCCAAAATATTCTAATGCTTATTTGAATTTAGCAATCTTAAAATTAGATGCTGATAGCAAATACGTTGAAGAAATGAATAAACTAGGTAATAGTGCCAAAGATAATAAGCGTTATGAAGAGTTAAAAGTGGAACGTGAAAATGTATTTAAAGAAGCTTTACCATATTTAGAAAAAGTGGTTGAACTAGATTCTTCTAACGTAGAAGCTAAAAGAACACTTTTAAATGTTTATACTTCTTTGGATATGACAGATAAGTATAAAGCTTTAAAGGCAACTATGAACTAAAACTTAGCTATTCTTAAAAAACAAAAATCCCGATTTATCGGGATTTTTTTATGACTATAATCAAAATAAGGTATTTTATTGTTCTTAATGATTATGTAGTTTTTAGTGTTTTTAATCTCATTTAAAAAAATGTTTAATCATCATAGAATGATTTTTTTATCTATTTTATCTTTACTATAATGTAAGTTTTTAATTCAATTTTACTATTTAAGAATTACCAATATTGTAATTATCTTAAATGAATATTACATAGTGAAATAGTAAAAATAATTATTAAAAGAATAATCAAAATTGTTAAAAATCTAATATAGATAAAATTTATAGTTCAAAATTAATTATCTCAAAACAAGAATATTAAGATGTATTATTTAAAGTAAATTATTGATGTATTTTGAAATAGTTGAGATTGTATTTTTATTAATATAATTGATAAAACCACTTCCAATAATTGCTCCTTTTTGATGTTTCGTTGCTTGTTGAAAAGTCTTTTTATCTGAAATTCCGAAGCCAATTAATTGTGGATTTTTTAATTTCATCGAATCAATTCGTTCAAAATAATGTTCTTGAATTTCGTTGAATCCAACTTGATTTCCGGTTACACTTGATGAGCTAACCATGTAAATAAAACTGTCTGAAATGTTGTCAATTTTCAGAATTCGCTCATCTGAAGTTTGCGGTGTGATTAAAAATATATTCTTTAAATCGTATTTTTCAAATAATTCTTTATAGTCTGATTCATAGATTTCCATTGGTAAATCTGGAATAATCAATCCGTCAATTCCAACTTCTTGACACTTTTGACAGAAATTCTCCACACCAAATTGCATAATCGGATTAAAATATCCCATAATAATTAGTGGAATTTGAACGCTTTTGCGAATATTTGTCAATTGTTCAAACAGTAATTCAGTTGTCATTCCGTTTTTTAAAGCTTGTGTTGAACTCGCTTGAATTGTTGGACCATCTGCTAACGGATCACTGAAAGGCAAGCCGATTTCAATAATATCGACTCCGCTTTTTTCTAATTCTGATATGATTTTGGTGGTATCATCCAAATTTGGGTAACCCGCTGTAAAATAGATGGATAAGATTTTTTTGTCTTCTTGAAGTTTTGAATTTATTCGATTCATTTCTAGCGTAAATTAAAATAATCAATATAGGTGCTCAAATCTTTATCACCGCGACCGGAAAGATTAATCACAACTATATTATTGGGTTCAAATTGTTTTTTGTTTAAAACGGCAAAGGCGTGAGCGGTTTCAATCGCCGGAATAATACCTTCTGTTTGTGATAATTTCCAGCCGGACTGCATTGCTTCATCATCGGTTATCGCAATAAATTCGGCTCGTTTTGTTTGATGCAGATGGGAATGTAGCGGACCAACGCCCGGATAATCCAAACCTGCGGAAATTGAGTAAGGTTCCGTGATTTGTCCATCGTTCGATTGCATCAAAAGTGTTTTGCTACCATGAATGATACCAATTTTTCCTAAAATAGATGTCGCAGCACTTTCACCGGAATCAACACCTTTTCCGGCAGCTTCTACCGCAATTAGTTTGACGTTTTCATCTTCCAAAAAATGATAAAAAGCACCGGCTGCATTGCTTCCACCACCTACGCACGCAATCACGTAATCGGGAAATTCTGTTCCTTCTTTTTCCTCCAATTGAGCTTTAATTTCCTCAGAAATTACGGCTTGAAAACGAGCTACCATATCCGGATAAGGATGAGGTCCAACCACAGAACCGATGATGTAGTAGGTGTTTTCTGGATTGTTAATCCAATCGCGAATAGCTTCATTGGTAGCATCTTTTAAGGTTTTGGAACCTGAGGTTGCGGGACGAACTTCTGCACCAAGCATTTTCATTCTAGCTACATTAGGAGCTTGACGTTTGATATCGATTTCGCCCATATAAATCACGCATTCCAAACCCATTAACGCACAAACGGTTGCGGTGGCAACGCCGTGTTGACCTGCTCCGGTTTCGGCAATGATTCTGGTTTTGCCTAATCGTTTGGCAATCAGTATTTGACCAATGGTGTTGTTTATTTTATGAGCTCCGGTATGGCATAAATCTTCTCGTTTCAGATATATTTTGGTATTGTATCTTTCAGATAATCTCTTCGCAAAATAGAGTGGAGTAGGTCGACCGACATAATCCACCATCAATTCCATAAACTCTTTTTTAAAGCTTGGTTCTGCTGTGATTTTTAAGTAGTTTAATCGAAGTTCTTCAATGTTCGGGTATAACATCTCTGGAATGAACGCTCCACCGAATTCGCCATAAAATCCTTTTTCATCTACTTGATAATTCATCTCATTTGATTTAATTTTTCTTGAAATTCTTTGATTTTCTGTTTGTTTTTGATGCCGGGTTCATCTTCAAATTGACTGTTAATGTCAATAGCATAACAATTTTTTGCCACTTCTGATTTAAGAAATTTTTCAAGTTTTGGACATTCATCCAAACCAATTCCTCCACTTAAAAAATAGGGAACATCTTCTTTATACTGATTTAAAATTTCCCAGTCAAAGGTTGTTCCGTTTCCGCCAGGAAGATCTCCTTTGGTGTCAAACAGAAAATAATCTACACAATTTATATTATACTTTAATTCATTAAAATTAAAGTTATTATCAATTGTTATTGCTTTAATTACTTTAATGTTTGTTTTCTTCATTTCTAAACAAAAATCAGGTGATTCTTCACCGTGTAATTGAACAAAATTTAGTTTGTGTGAAATGATTTTATCAACAATTTCATTATAATTAGCATCTACAAAAACACCCACTTTCTCAATATCATTGGGAATGTTTTCGATAACATTTTTGCAATAGCGTTTGGAATCATTCCAAAAAATAAATCCTAAAAAGTCAGGTTGCAATTCACTAATAGAAATTGTATTTTCCTGATCGTTCATTCCACAAATTTTTAATTTCATAGTGTTAGTTTTTTGATAAATTCTTTCATTTCATTTTCAGGATTTTCACTTTTCATAAAGTATTCGCCCATTAAAAATCCTTTAAATCCATATTGTTGTAATTCTGAAACAGCTTCGGCAGAATCAATTCCGCTCTCGGAAATTTTGATAAACTCTGACGGTATGTGTTCGGCTAATTGTTTGCTGTAGTTCAAATTTACTTCAAATGTTTTTAAATTTCGGTTGTTTACACCAATCAAATCTAAACTTGGTAGTATTGATTTTTGAAGTTCTTCATGGTTATGAATTTCTAATAAAACTTCCAAATGAAGTGATTTTGCCAACGCTGATAATTTTTTTATTTCATCTCTCGTTAAAACCGCAGCAATTAATAAAATTACATCAGCTCCAAACGCTTTAGCTTCAATTACTTGGAATTCATCTACCATAAAATCCTTTCGCAAAAGCGGTAAATGGGTTGTTGCTCTTGCTAAAATTAAATCGTCCAATGAACCACCAAAATACTGATTATCAGTTAGAATAGAAATTCCGGATGCACCACCATTTTCATAACTTGTTACAATTTCTTCTACCGAATTAGATTGGTTGATGACTGATTTGGAGGGCGATCGGCGTTTATGTTCAGCAATTATTCCACTTGAACTATTCAATAAATGACGTACTAAAGAACTCGTTTTTCGTTCAAACAAAACCGATTGTTCCAATTGTTTTATTGGAATCATTGATTTTTTCAACGCCACTTCTCGTTTTTTTGAAGCAATTATTTGATCTAAAATGTTCATTATCGACTGAGATTTTGAAGTATTTTTAATTTTTCGAGAGCTTTTCCGTTCATCAAATTTTCTTTAGCGATTTCTAAACTTTCATCAATTGATATCTTTTTCATCATCGAAATCGCTAAAGCTGCATTCGAAAAAACCACATCATTTTGCATTTGAGTTCCATTTCCGGATAGAATTGTCAGGAAAATCTTCGCTGCTTCTTCAACTGATTCACCACCTTTAATTTGATGCAAAGTGACCGATTTGGTATTAAAATCTTCCGGTTTTAGAATTTTCTCCGATGAATTTGAAATTATTTTGACATTTCCGGTCAACGAAACTTCATCAAAACCTTCTAAATCATATAAAATAGAAAAATTGGTTGTAGTATTTTGGTACAAATAAGCATACATTCGAGCTAATTCCAAACTAAAAACGCCAACCAATTGATTTTTTGGAAAAGACGGATTCACCATTGGACCAAGCATATTAAAAAACGTTTTCACGCCTAATTCTTTTCGAATTGGACCCACATTTTTCATCGCCGGATGAAACAACGGTGCGTGAAGAATGGCAATATTGGCTTCCTCTAAACATTTTTCCAAATAATCTTTTTCGTTGCTGAATTTTACGCCTAAATTTTCCATTACATTACTGGAACCTGAAATGGATGAAACACCGTAATTTCCGTGCTTTGCGACTTTAATTCCCGCTCCGGCAACCACGAAGGAAGCTAAAGTAGAAATGTTGAATGTGTCTTTTCCATCGCCGCCGGTTCCGCACAAATCGATGGTTTCATAGTTTGAAAAATCGATTGCAATGCAAAGTTCTAATAATGCTTCCCGAAAACCGGTTAACTCTTCGATGGTAATGCTTCGCATCATAAAAACGGTCATAAATGCTGCTATCTGACTGGCATTGTATTGTCCGGAAGAAAGATTAATCAACACGTTTTTCGCTTCTTCTTTCGTCAGCGTTTTGTGATTGATTAATTGATTGAGAATGTTTTTCATAGTTTTTTTGTTAAATTCATTTTTACACCTGACAGGTTTCTAAAACCTGTCAGGTGTCGAAACCAATTAAAAGTTAATTGACTAACTCTCCAGCCAATTTTCCAAAATCTTCTTCCCATTAGGCGTTAAAATGCTTTCCGGATGGTATTGAACGCCTTTTACATCCAATGTTTTGTGTCGAATGGACATAATTTCGCCGTTTTCATCCACGGAAGTGATTTCTAAATCTTCCGGAAAATCATCAGGATTGATGACCCAAGAATGGTAGCGACCGACTTCAAATTCAGTTGGCAAATTATTGAAAAGAGAATCTTCTTTGGTGATTTTTACTTTGGAAGCTACTCCGTGATAGACTTTTTCTAAGTTGATTAGGCTTCCGCCGAAAACTTCGCCAATGGCTTGCTGACCCAAACAAATTCCGAGTATGCTTTTGGTTGAAGCATATTTTTTGATAACATCCAGCAACAAACCCGCTTCTTCGGGAATTCCTGGGCCAGGCGAAAGTAGAATTTTGTCAAATTTTTCTAATTCGTTCAACTCGAATTCATCGTTTCTAAAAACAGTAACTTCAGCATTCAAATCCTCTAAATAGTGAACCAAATTGTAGGTAAAACTATCGTAGTTGTCGATAATGATAATTTTTTTCATTGAAATTATATTTTTTCTGCCATTTCTAAGGCTTTGTTTAACGCATTTAATTTGTTGTAGACTTCTTGCATTTCGCTTTCTTCGGAGGAACTTTCAACAATTCCGGCTCCGGCTTGGTAGTGCAATTGATGGTTTTTACTCAAGAACGTACGAATCAGTATTGCGTGATTGAAGTTACCATTAAAATCCATAAAACCAATGGCTCCACCGTAAAAACTTCGGTTGGTGTTTTCGATTTTTTCGATCAACTGCATCGCTTTGTGTTTTGGAGCTCCGGTTAATGTTCCTGCAGGAAACGTGGAAGCCACTAAATCCATTGTTTTAGCTTCTGGTTTTAGTTTCCCAACAACTTTTGAAACCAAGTGAATGACGTGCGAAAAGAACTGAATTTCTTTGTATTTCTCAATTTTCACTTGATTGCAATTTCTGCTTAAATCGTTTCGGGCTAAATCGACAAGCATGACGTGTTCGCTGTTTTCTTTGACATCTTCGGCTAATTTTTTGGCTTGGATAGCATCGTTTTCATCATTTCCGGTTCGTTTGAAAGTTCCGGCGATGGGATGAATTTCAGCTTCACCGTTTTTTACGATCAAATGAGCTTCGGGCGATGATCCAAATAGTTTAAAATCACCATAATCAAAATAGAATAAATAGGGTGAAGGGTTGATGTTTCGAAGAGCACGATACACATTAAATTCATCGCCTTTGAATTCTTGCGAAAATCTTCGGGATAAAACCAATTGAAAAACATCACCACGATGACAGTGTTTTTTGGCTAAAGTAACTTGTTCTTTAAAATTTTCATCAGTTAAATTGGAAACCGTTTTTCCCACTTTTGAAAACGAAAAAGAGGCAAAATTTTTCACTTGAAGCAATTGCTCCATTTCATCAATATTTGAAAAGTCTGCAATGCTGTGGCAAAAAAGATACGCTTCATTATTAAAATGATTGATGGCGATGACGTTTTGGTAAATTCCATAATACATTTCAGGAATTACAATAGAATCATCCTTTTTTGAAATTTCAATTTTCTCAAAATATCTGATGGCTTCATAGCTTGTAAATCCGAATAATCCGTTGTAGGCAAATTTTAAATTCGGACCATTTACTGAAAATTTTTGCATAAAGTTTGAAATTTCATTCGTAATTGAAGTTTCATTTTTTATAGGATGATTTTCAGAACTTCCATCCGGAAAATGAGTTGTAATTACATTATTTTCAACCTTAAAACTCGCAATTGGATTGCAACAGATATACGAAAAACTATTGTCGCTGGCGTGATAATCGGAACTCTCCAACAAAATACTGTTGGGAAATTTATCTCGAATTTTCAAATAAACGCTCACCGGCGTGATCGTGTCGGCCAAAACTGATTTATACGTAGTATTTAATTTGTATTGTTTCATATTTGATTGAATTAAAAAGAAAAAGGGCTTGTCGTGTTTGACAAGCCCTTTTGAATATTTTGAAAAATATAACTATAGGTAGCTAGCTCACGACGACTGACGTAAGTTGTTCCACCACCAAGCTGTATTTAAAAATGTGTTCATTGTTTTATTTTTGAATTACAAATGTAGGGATGTAATTTGAATAACCAAACGATTTTTTTAAAATTAATATTTTTTATGATTTTTTAAACGAAAAAAAAATCCTGACACTTTCGCATCAGGATTTTCAGCAATTTTTCCCATTTATTTTTTAGTAAACTAACGATACTGTTAATTCAAAATCGTCATTAATAGCTGCATCACCAATTCCGCTAAAGATAGAGCTTGATTTGTATTCAATTCCGTATTTAGTTCTATTCACTTTAAAAGCTGTTCTGGCAGTTCCATCTCCAATAGCTAGATCAAAAGTTACAGGTAATGTATTTCCTTTGATGGTTAGATCTGCTGTAATGGTATAAATATCACTTCCTTTTGACGCAATTGTTTTGAATTCTAACGTTGAAGTAGGATATTTATCTACACCAAAGAAATCATCAGCTTTCAAGTGTCCTTCTAACTTTTCTTTTCCTTTTCCTGCTTGCAAATCGGAAACAGTTATAGAAGTCATATCTACTTCAAAAGAACCACCTTTTAATTTTTTTCCGTCAAAAACTAAGGTTCCTGAGCTTAAATTGATTGTTCCATCATGTTGTCCTGTTACTTTTTTCCCAACCCAAGTAATTTTACTTTTTTCTACGTTAATTTTTTTGTTTTGAGCGGTTGCGGTGAAAGTTCCTGCAACTACTATAAGTGCTAATGCAATTGTTTTTAAATTTTTCATTGATTTCATTGTTTAAGGTTATTGATTATAAATTGATAAATAATTCGTTTTTGGGTTTACGCACTTTTTTATAATGTTGCGTTGCATCTTCTTCATGACGGTAACCAATAGTGGCAAGCAATGAAGCATTTAAACCTAATGCATTTAGACCTAATACTTCGTTTACATTTTCCGGTTCAAAACCTTCCATGGGTGTAACATCAATTTTTAGCTCTGCTGCGGCATTCATCAAATTGGCTAACGCTAAGTAGGTTTGTTTTGATGTCCATGTATTTCTTTGTTCTTCTGGTAATGCAGTGATTTTCATTTTCATAAAATCGGCATAACCTTTTACACTTTCAGCTGGAATTCCTCTTGTTTCTACCATATTGGCAATGTAATTATCAATTTCATTCTCACCAAAGTTAGTGATATTTGCGAAAACTAATAACTGAGAAGCATCAACAATTTGCGATTGTCCCCATGCAAAGGGTTGAATCTTAGCTCTTAACTCAGGATTTTCGATAATAAATACTTTGTAAGGTTGTAATCCATAAGAAGAAGTACTCAATTGAATTGCCTCTTTTAATGTTTCCAAATCTTCTGAAGAGATTTTTTTGCTGGCATCAAATTTTTTAGTAGCATAACGCCACTTTTGATTACTAATAAAGTCGCTCATTTTTTTAAAATAAATTAAATCGTTCTATATTTTTCTAATAAGTTGTTCAAATTTTCTAATTCTTCTGATGATAAATTAGTTGAAAATAAAGTTTCATGTGCTTCAATTTTCGGATCTAATTCGGCTAATAATTTTAATCCTTTTTCGGTGATAGTGATTTCCATTTTACGTCTGTTTTGTTCACAAACCTCACGATTTACTAAACCTTTCAACAGTAATTTGTCTACCAGTCGGGTAGTGTTACTGGTTTTAGCAATCATTCGCTCTTGGATTACACACATGTTGGCCGGTTTTCCTTTTTGACCACGAAGGATTCGCAAAACATTGAATTGTTCAACCGATAAATCAAAGGATTTTAAAATATCATTAAAAGCATCTGCAATAACATTTTGAGTGAACATGATATTTAGTACAGTTCGCTTTTCAATGCTAATGGGTGAGTTGGATTTTATGATTTCTTCTATCTTCATTTGTAATTACAAAATTTGTATGTACAAATGTAGTGCTATTTTTTAATTGTATATACAAATGTCTATTAAATTTTTGTTAAAGATTTTTTAGAGGAAGGCGGAAGGCTTAATTTTATGTGATAATTTTATTTAATGGTTAAGTATAAATACATTTTTTTCTTACTGTTTTTATTTGATACGATAGTTGCACAGGACGAAAGTATAAGTGGTTCAGTTATAGATTTAGAGAATAATTCAGAAATTCAATATGTTAATATTGGAATTATGAATAAAAGTATTGGAACAGTTTCTAACTCTAAAGGTGTTTTTACATTAAAATTAACTGATAAATCCAACTTAAAAGATACACTTGTATTTTCACACATTGGTTATAAAACCAAGAAAATGCTTGTAGAATCATTGATTGGAAAAAATAATTCTATTGAATTAGAGCCACTTTCAAATGATTTAAATGAAGTAGTCGTAACATTCAAACAACCAAAATCAAAAAGATTTGGAAGAAGTGTTAAAGGTTTGGCGTTGATGCATTTTAATTTTTATTCTGCGTATGAAAAGGAGGTTGATGATCGTTTAAGTAAAGAAATAGGCATTAAATTCAATTTAAAGAAAGATTGTAAAATTGAAAATTTGAATTTTAACATCACTGCAAATCAATTTAAATCATTGAAATTCAGACTTAATTTTTATAAAATTGAAAATGGATTGCCAACGGATTTACTGAATGAAAAAGATATTATTTTTGAAGTTCCGGCTAATTTTTTGGGATGGTTTTCAGTTGATTTAAAGAATTATGATATTTTATTAGATAAAGAAAATGAAGAAGTTGCCGCCACAATTCAATGGTTGGAAAGTGTAAAAACGGATGAAAAAAGTAAATTTTTCACCATTTCGACAGCAATTTCAGCAACAGAAACAGCATTTTACAGAGATAAAGCAATGGACGTTTGGACAAAAACAGGGCAAGGATTAAGTTTCTATTTGAACGCAATGTGTAAATGATAAATATGATAAAAAAAGTAACAACAGCGTTATTCTTAATTGGTTTTATGATGGTAGGCTTTTCACAAAGCAAAACCATATCAAAACCATTAAAAGTCTATGAGAAAGACGGAATCAAATTGAAATCCTATCATTTTGATGGATTACAACCGTATTTGAATCAAAAGAATGATACAATTTATGTTATTAACTTTTGGGCCACTTGGTGTGTTCCTTGTATCAAAGAATTGCCTCATTTTGAAAAGCTAAATCAAAAGTATAAATCGGGAAAATTTAAAATGATTCTTGTGAGTTTAGATTTTCCTAAGATGATTGAAAGTCGCGTCATTCCATTTATTATAAATAAAAATTTGCAAGCAGAAGTCGTTGTTCTAAATGATCCCGATGCCAATACGTGGATTGAAAAAGTAGCGAAAGAGTGGTCAGGAGCAATTCCGGCAACCATTATTTATAAAAATGATAAGCGAAAATTTTATGAACAATCGTTTACTGAAGAAGAATTAGAAACAGAAATAAAATCATTCATCAATTAAAATTAAAAACTATGAAAAAATTCAAAATTGCCTTTTTAGTGCTTGCTGCCGGATTGATTACGGCGTTCACTACAACCAATCCTGCCGGTTACGAAATTGGTTCAATCGCAACCGATTTTTCCCTAAAAAATGTAGACAATAAAAATGTATCGCTAAAAGATTATAAAGATGCAAAGGGGTTTATTGTAATTTTTACCTGCAATCATTGTCCGTATGCGGTGGCGTATGAAGACAGAATTATCGATTTGGATAAAAAATATAAAAAGTTAGGTTATCCTGTAATCGCGATAAACCCAAACAATCCTGAAAAACAAAAAGACGATAGTTTTGATAAAATGCAAGTGCGTGCCAAAGAAAAAGGATTCACTTTTCCTTATTTGTTTGACGAAGGGCAGAAAATTTATCCGCAATACGGAGCAACTAAAACGCCTCATGTTTACATTTTACAAAAAACTGACAAAGGAAATGTTGTCAAATATATTGGTGCAATAGACGATAATCATTCAGATGAAACAGCTGTAGAACAAAAATATGTTGAAAATGCTGTTGATGCGTTATTAAAAAAACAAGAAGTAAAAGTAAAAACAACTAAAGCGATTGGTTGTTCGATAAAAGCTTAGAAAATTAGGTACTAAGTGGCTGAGGTACTAAGGTGCTAAGGTTTATAAGATAAAATTAGTTTTTCATTATCTTTGTACTCAGTGCCTCAGTACCTCAGTACCTCAGAACCTCAGAACCTTAGTCCCTTAGCACCTTAAAAATATGAATTTACAACAAGAAAAATGGTGGGTAGATGCCCAAAACGATGAAAACGCCGTTATTTTAGATGTGCGAACACCGGAAGAATTTGAGCGTGGCATTATTCCAAATGCAATCAATATCGATATTTATAAAGGTCAAGGTTTTATTTATATGATTGAAGAATTAGATAAATCTAAAACCTATTATGTTTATTGCCATGCCGGAAGTAGAAGTGCAAAAGCGTGTGAAGTGATGCAACAATTAGGTTTTGAGAAAACATTTAATCTGGTTGGCGGTATTTCAGAATGGAACGGACCAATTGTTGAGCCAAACTAAATTTGCATTAATTGCATTTTTTAAAGCTTTTTTTCCTATTTTTATAATCCAAAACCAAAAAATTAGAGATTATGAAAAAAAATGTTGGCAATACCGATCGCTTTGTTAGAGTAATGTTTGGCATTATTCTTTTGATTCTTTTTATGTCCGGAGCTATTGAAAATAATTTAGTACAATGGATTGTTTTAGGAGTGAGCATGATTTTAATCATCACCGCATTTGCCACCTTTTGTCCGCTCTATGCTTTGGTTGGAAAAAATACCTGCGAAGTAAAAAGAAAGAAATAAAAAGAAAGTTTGCTAAATATAAAACCACGGATTTCGTGGTTTTTTTATACAAGAATTTATCAAAAAAATAAAAACGATTTCCTATTTTAGCCATTCGATACAAATTTTAGTTATGATTACAGAAGCCCAATTTCAAAACGAACTACAGCTCATCATCCAAAACGGAATCAGAGAAGATATTGGAGAAGGCGATCACAGTTCGCTCGCTTGTATTCCGAAATCAGCCACTGGCAAAGCAAAATTGTTAGTTAAAGACCAAGGAATTATTGCCGGAGTTGAATTTGCTAAACTGATTTTTAATCACGTTGATTCAGATTTAGAAGTGGAGACATTCATTCAAGACGGCAGTTCAGTGAACTATGGCGATATAGTTTTTCATGTTTCAGGAAGTTCACAATCAATTTTGAAAGCCGAACGTTTGGTACTCAATTCGATGCAACGCATGAGTGCCATTGCAACCAAAACAAAAATGTATGTTGATTTGTTGGAAGGAACAGCTACGAAAGTATTAGATACCAGAAAAACAACACCCGGATTTCGTGCCGCAGAAAAATGGGCGGTGAAAATTGGCGGTGGTGAAAATCATCGGTTTGCCTTGTATGATATGATTATGTTGAAAGATAATCACAATGATTTTGCCGGAGGAATTTCAAAAGCGATTCAAAAAACGAAAGATTATTTAAGCAAAAA
The DNA here is from genome assembly GCF_023195775.1 of Flavobacterium azooxidireducens. Classification (NCBI taxonomy): domain Bacteria; kingdom Pseudomonadati; phylum Bacteroidota; class Flavobacteriia; order Flavobacteriales; family Flavobacteriaceae; genus Flavobacterium; species Flavobacterium azooxidireducens. Next base: position 3,596,439 of record NZ_CP096205.1, on the reverse strand, counting down.
TAAGTTGGATTTAAAAATAATTGTTGAAGCCAGAAACTTAAATGAAGTAGAAGAAATTCTGAATAGTGGTGGCGTTTACCGAATTTTGTTAGACAATTTTGATTATGAAATGACAAAAGAGGCCGTAAAGCTAATTGGCAATAAATGCCTAACCGAAAGTTCAGGAAACATCAATGAAAAAACAATTCGTTATTATGCAGAATGTGGTGTAAATTACATTTCATCTGGAGCTTTAACGCATTCGGTTTATAATATGGATTTGAGTTTGAAGGCTTTTTGAGATGGGAGATGGAAGTTGGGAGTTTTTAGTCACAGTCCCAGTTTTCACACAATCTTGTCATTCCGTAGGAATCTCAAGCTTCGTGGAATAATTTAAGAAAAGCCACGTTCAATTATAGATTAAACAATAGTTCACCAGACAAAATTATGTCAGTAGAAACAGAGCAAAAACTCGAAAAAATTCCGGTAATCAAACACATCGTTCGGTTTACTAAAAACATAAAACTACCTTGGTTAGAAGGCTTGTCGTTTTATAATTTGATGGAATTATACATCATCGGAATTGCCCAAGGAGCTTTTTCCTATCGATCGGGAGCTATTGCTTTTAGCTTTTTTATGGCTTTGTTTCCGTTTGCTTTATTCATTTTAAACTTAATTCCATACATTCCAATTGAAGGTTTTCAACAAGATTTTTTAAAATTTGTCGAAGATGGTGTGCCACCCAATACCTTTGAAGCCATCAAAAATATCATCGACGATATTTTAAATAACAGTTATCAAGGTTTGTTATCTTCCGGATTTATTTTGTCTATCTTTTTGATGTCTAACGGAATAAATGCTATTTTGGGCGGATTTGAAACTTCGTATCACATCACCATTTCAAGAAGTTTTTTCAGACAATATTTTGTTGCACTGGTAATGTCGCTGCTTTTTTCGATGATATTGATAATTACCGTGGCAGCCATCGTAATTTCGGAAGTATTCATTCAACAAATTCAATTCAAGCAATTTGCTTACACTGATGTTACATTAATTCAAATTACTCGATACTGTTTTGTTATTTTAATGGTTTTAATCACAACCTCTCTGTTATTCAAATTTGGAGCAAAAGAAACTGCAAAAATTCCTTTTATTAGTATCGGATCGGTTTTTACCACCGTTTTAATCCTTTTGTCTTCATATGTTTTTGGAATTTATGTTGTTAAATTTGCCAAGTATAACGAACTTTACGGTTCTATCGGAACACTGTTAATTCTGATGTTTTACATTTGGATTAACTGTATGATTCTGTTGCTTGGTTTTGAATTGAATGCCACCATAAACAAATTAAAAAGGAAAAATCTATTTGATTAAGTCCTTTTTCTGATGAAATAATAGCCAATTTATGTCTTACTTCGTTGAAGTTATTTTGCCCTTAGCACTCGATAAAACCTTTACTTATCAAGTTTCTGAAGCTGAGTTTAAGTATATTAAACCCGGAATGCGAATTGCTGTTCCGTTCGGAAAAAGTAAAATGTACACCGCTTTGGCGATTGAAACGCATCAAAATCCGCCAACTTTATACGAAGCGAAAGAAATTCATCAAATTCTGGATGAAAATGCAATTGTAAATGAAGTACAGTTGAAGCATTGGCAATGGATTGCTTCTTATTATATGTGTTCAATCGGTGAAGTTTTTCGAGCTGCGTTACCTTCCGGTTTTTTGTTGGAAAGTGAAACAGTAATTTCATTAAAGCAAGGTGAAATTGTAGATGAAAAAGCATTATCCGATGATGAATTTTTGGTATTTGAAGCTCTTCAACATCAAAGTTCACTAAAAGTGAGCGATGTTATTTCTATTCTAAGTAAAAAAAATGTTTTTCCGGTTCTTCAAAAATTGATTAATAAAAGTGTTGTTTCACTTCAGGAAGAAATGCATGAATCATACAAACCAAAATTAGTCAGATATATCAAACTTCATCAAAATTATGTAACCGATGAACGTCTGAATGAACTGTTGAATTCTATCAAAGCTGAAAAACAAAAAGAACTCATATTAGGATATTTTCAGTTAAATGCTGTGGAAAAGAAACTAATTTCTGCTAAACAATTAATTGATTTTGCTTCATCTACTTCGGCTGTTTTAAAAAAATTGATTGAAAAGGAAATTTTTGAAGAATACCATCTTATTCATGATCGAACCGATTTTAACGAAGATGAAAAAGCTAAAAACCTTTCGTTAAGTCATTCACAACAAGCAGCTTTAGATCAAATTAAGAATCATTTTGAAAGCAAAGATGTATGTTTATTACATGGCGTAACATCAAGTGGTAAAACGGAAATTTATAGTCAACTCATACAGGAAGCTATGCAAACCGGTAGACAAATTTTGTTTCTTTTGCCGGAAATTGCATTAACAACACAATTGGTTTCTCGGCTTAGAAAGTTTTTTGGTAATAAAGTAGCGGTTTTTCATTCGAAATACAGCAACAATGAACGGGTGGAAGTATGGAATCAGGTTTTGCAAAACTCTCACAAAGCACAAGTTGTTATTGGTGCACGATCGGCTATGTTTTTACCTTTTTCCGATTTGGGATTAGTGATTGTGGATGAAGAACATGAACAAAATTTCAAACAAACGGATCCTGCTCCACGGTATCATGCTCGCGATGCGGTGACAGTTTTGGCTAAATTTCACCAGGCAAAAGTGCTTTTAGGTTCGGCCACACCGAGTTTGGAAACCTATTATAATACACAAAATCAAAAATATGCGTTGGTTGAACTTTTTGAACGCTACAATAACACACCTTTGCCGGAAGTTATTTTAGTCGATTTAAAAGACAGCTATTTCCGCAAGCGAATGAACGGTCATTTTAGCGATACGTTGATTGAAGAAATAACTTCTGCTTTGTCGTTGGGCGAACAAGTGATACTTTTTCAAAACCGAAGAGGGTATGCTCCTTTGTTGGAATGCATGACGTGCGGACACATTCCGCAGTGCCCGAATTGCGATGTGAGTTTAACGTATCACAAATTTAAAAACCAACTTCGTTGTCATTATTGCGGACATTCGATTGCGAAACCGACCAATTGTCATCAATGTTCAAGTGTTGATTTGACCACAAAAGGTTTTGGAACCGAACAAATTGAATTGGAATTGGCTACGCTTTTTCCCAACAAAAAAATTCAACGAATGGATCAAGATACCACACGTGGAAAATTTGGTTACGATAAAATTATTGATAAATTTCAAAATCGAGAAGTTGATATTTTGGTTGGAACACAAATGTTGGCTAAAGGTTTGGATTTTGATAATGTGAGTTTGGTTGGAATTTTAAATGCCGACAACATGCTTTATTTTCCTGATTTTAGAGCATTTGAACGCAGTTATCAGATGATGGCACAAGTATCGGGTAGGGCAGGAAGGGCTGAAAAAAGAGGGAAAGTAGTGATTCAGACGTATAATCCGAATCATAACACCATTCAGCAAGTAACGCACAATGATTATGTTGGAATGTATAAAGAACAGCTGTATGAACGACAGATTTTTAAATATCCGCCTTTTTTCAAATTAATTAAAATCACACTTCGTCATAAAGAATATGAAAAAGTAAAAGAAAGTTCAATGTGGTTGTATCAGGTTTTGAGTCAGCACCTAAAAATGCCGGTTTTAGGACCGGAAGAACCGGCTGTGAGCAAAATTAGAAATGAGTATATCAGAACAATTGTCATCAAAATTCCGGATAATGTTTCGCCACAAGGCACAAAAAAAACTATCCAAAAAATATTGAATAGTTTTGATGTTATTTCGCAATATAGATATGTAAAGCTAGTAGTAAATGTTGATTTTGGCTAGGCGATTGCAAGAGCTTTCTTCAAATCGTCTTTCTTGTTTCTGCTCAAAGGAATTTTTGTTACACCAATTTCTGCAAACTTGCTATTAAAACGTTCAATTTTGTCGATGTTCACAATAAATGATTTGTGTACACGCAAAAATCTGTCTTTCGACAAATCATTTTCAAACGATTTCATAGTAGAAAGCACTAAGTTGCTGTCTTCGTCGGTTACAACTTTAACATAGTCACCATATGCTTCAATCCATTTAATTTTGGAAGTGAATACTTTTAATTTTTTCAGATTACTTTTGATAAAGATGTAATCACCTTCTTCTTCAGAAACTTCATGTCTCAATTTGTGCATGTCGATTGCTCTTTTTACAGCAGAATCGAAACGATCAACGGAAATAGGTTTTTGTAAGTAATCAGTGGCATCATAATCAAAAGCTTTCACGGCATAATCTGCTTTTGAAGTGATAAAAATGATTTGTGGTTTGTTTTTTAAACCATCAAGGAAATCGAAACCATTAATAATGGGCATTTCGATATCGAGAAAAATAAGGTCAACGGAGTGTATAGACATACAACTCTTTGCCTCAATAGCGTTAGAGAAATCACCCACAAGATGCAAACTCTGGTGATTATTCACTAACTTTGTGATGATCATTCTTTGAATAGAACTGTCATCGACTACGACACAATTTAGTTTCATAATACGATTTATTATAGATTTGGTAAAACAAACGTAGTGCATTTCATCGATAAAAACTAATTTTTTTCGAACTTTTTTACCTTATGTCGATTATTTTGGTATTACACTTGGTTATTAAAATTAAATCCTTACTTTTGCACCCAATTTAACAATTTTAAAGTAAATTATTATGAATCATTATGAAGCTGTTTTCATCTTGAATCCCGTTTTATCTGAACAACAGGTAAAGGAAACAGTAAGCAAATTCGAAGATTTTCTTACAGCCAAAGGGGCAGAGATGGTATCAAAAGAGGATTGGGGCTTAAAAAAATTAGCCTATGAAATCCAACACAAGAAAAGTGGTTTTTACCATTTGTTCGAATTCAAAGCACCTGCTGATAGTATCATCAGTTTTGAAACTGAATTAAGACGTGACGAGAGAATTATGCGTTTCTTAACTGTAAGTTTAGATAAACACGCTATTTCTTGGGCAGAGAGAAGAAGAGAAAAATTAAAAGTTAAAGCGTAATTACTATGTCAACAATAGAGCAATCAGCAAAAGGAAAAAAAGAAGGAGATATCAGATATCTTACTCCTTTGAACATAGATACGAACAAAACTAAAAAGTATTGTCGTTTTAAAAAATCAGGTATTAAATACATTGATTATAAAGATGCAGACTTTTTATTGAAATTCGTAAACGAGCAAGGTAAAATTTTACCAAGACGTTTAACCGGAACTTCATTAAAATACCAAAGAAAAGTGTCTGTTGCCGTTAAAAGAGCAAGACATTTAGCTTTAATGCCATATGTGGCGGATTTATTAAAATAATAATTAATTAAGTTGTTGCCTCGCCATTGGCGGGCTAACTTCTCTAAAAAAAGGACAACAACATGGAACTAATCTTAAAACAAGACGTTCAAAATTTAGGTTTTAAAGACGATATCGTTTCTGTAAAACCAGGTTACGGAAGAAACTTTTTGATTCCACAAGGGTTTGCTGCATTAGCAACACCATCAGCTAAAAAAGTATTGGCTGAAAACTTGAAACAAAAAGCACACAAAGAGCAAAAAGTTGTGGATGATGCTAAGAAATTGGCTGAAACATTAAAAGCTCTAGATATTAAAATTACTGCAAAAGCAGGTGGTGAAAAATTATTTGGTTCTGTAACCAATATCGATATTGTTGAAGCTTTGGAAAAAGCAGGACAACCAATCGATAGAAAATTTGTTACTTCAGGTACAGTAAAAAGAACCGGAAAATACAATGCAACGATTCGTTTACACAGAAACGTTGTGATTGAATTACCGTATGAAATTGTTGCTGAGCAATAATATTCAAACACATAAAACTATAAAGCCCTACTTCGGTAGGGTTTTTTTATACTTTATGTTTAAAAAAAATACATTAAAAATTCTCTTGTATAATTATTAACTTGTTTAAATTTGTCCTATGGCTCAATTTATTAAAATATATCCCGAGAATCCAAACGAAGCAGCTATTGCTAAAGTGGTTAAAGTTTTAAAAGATGGCGGATTAGTAATTTATCCTACCGATACCGTTTATGGTTTGGGTTGCGATATTACCAACACAAAAGCTTTGGAACGTATTGCAAAAATTAAAGGTATAAAACTCGAAAAAGCTAATTTTTCATTCATTTGCCATGATTTGAGCAATATTTCAGATTATGTGAGACAAATTGACACGGCTACTTTTAAGATTTTGAAACGTGCTTTGCCGGGACCATATACTTTTATCCTTCCCGGAAATAACAATTTGCCGAAAGAATTTAAGAAGAAAAAAACTGTTGGTATTCGTGTACCGGATAATAACATTGTACTCGAAATGGTGAAACTATTAGGCAATCCAATTGTGTCCACTTCCATTCACGACGATGATGAAGTGTTGGAATATTCCACAGATCCCGAACTCATTTTTGAAAAATGGCAAAACCTTGTTGATGTTGTTGTTGATGGTGGTTATGGCGACAATCAACCTTCCACGATTATCGATTTATCGGAAGGCGAACCGGTTGTGATTAGAGAGGGAAAAGGGGATAGTGATATTTTTTAAAGTATAAAGAATAGTTAATGAAGGAAGCACTTACAGTAGATCAGGCTATTTTAAAAGGCAAACTCACTATTGTTTTTTTTAAATTATTTATCCTTCTTCTATTTGTAGCATTAGGTATTTTATCGGTTGCATTTTTTAAAATTCATTTTGCTGTTGGGTTATTTGGAGGAATAATTTCTGGATTTTTCCTAATGAAAATCTATTGGAAATATGCTAGTAAAAGGTGGCAAATTTGGGCGTTTGAGTCTGTAAATCATGTACATGAACTCAAACGAAAAGCAATTGATTTGGATTTTATTACAAATAATTTTATCCTAGACCAAAAGTTAACTTCAAAAGATTTAATTTATATTCAGAAAATAAATTACATTCAAAAAAAATTTGAAGTTGAAGATAAATATTATGACGACTTATCTACACCTAAAGAAATTCAAATTTTTATTTCAAAACCTTTTTCAGTTTTGTTTTTCATTATTGGTTTAGGCTTTGTTTTTTCAGCAATATATTCCTATTTCAAATTTAATTTTGAATTTATCAATTTAATTTTATTGTTTGTATTTGGACTTCTATTTGTGATTTCTTCGGTTAAAATACTATTACAAAAAGAACCTGAGATCATTATGAATATAAATGGAATTCAAATTAGAAAACAAAATTTTATTTCATGGAATGATATTCAATCCTGTTATGTGGAAAATCGTAAAATGAATGGGAATAATTATAAAAGTAATTTTTTAGTAATTGTTTTTCTTGAACATAAGATAGAACATAAAATTGATGGATTAAAGATAAAACCTGATTTAATTGATAAATATATCAAGGTTTACACTACTCGAACAATCAAACAGTAAGATATAATCAAAAAGATTTTTAAGAGAATCAGAATTAAAACAAGTTGAAAAGATTATTATTTGAAAAGTGATAAATTATTAAATTAGCATAATTTTTAAGTTGATTATAAGCACAATTCCATAGCCCCGAATGTTCTGAAGTTTTCGGGAGAAAGCCTTTTGTGAATAAAACCTATTTTTTCTTGGTTTCTAACGGAAACGTGATTCCGATTGCAGCTGCTCCGCAAACTTGTTTCAAATTGGGATGACTGTAATAGGTAAAACCTAAATCAAAATTATGTTTACGTCCTAATGCTACGCCAATTGAGAGTGGAATATGCATTGCGATACCTTCTTTTTTTATGTTTGTAAAGGGGGTGAACGTTTCAAATGAACCTATGGAAGCACCAATTCCTATTTCAAAATATGGAGAAAAATAGGGAATAGGAGCATTAATTCTGGTTTTTCCACCAATTAAAAAGGCATTTGAGGTTGTTTTATACACGATATTATTAGGTTCAATTGGTTCCGATTCTGATTCAACCAGAATTAAGCCGGCATAAGGTCGAACGTCAATCCAAGAGGCAATTTTTAATATATATTCTCCTTGCAAAAAAAATCCTGAACCATTCATATCGACGTCGTCATTAGGAGAATTATACCCAATTCCGATAGAAGCTTCGATTGATTTTTCTTTTATGAATTGAGCGTGTAAATGAACATTAGCTAAAAGAAATAGTACACATAGAATAATCTTATTTTTCATTTTTTGATTTTTTTGCGAAGATAAAAATTTAATTATAAGAAAAATATTGAATTCAAAAAATGATTTCTTTAGTATTGAATTTCTTTTTTGGCACGATTTCTAGCCCCGATTGCAGCGAAAAGCCTTTTGTGAAGAAAACCTATTTTTTCTTGGTTTGGCAGGGCGACCAACGGAAGCCCCTGCCAAACCTTAGAAAAAAAGGTTTTTGAGCAAAAGCTTGTAGCAGAAAGCGGGATTAGCTTCTAAAAAAAAGTCTTTACTTAAACGGGAAAAACAACGGAATCACAAATACTGCTACGATCCAAATGATGATGTTTAGGGGTAAACCGACCTTGATATAGTCTTTGAAAGTGTAATTTCCGGGCGAATAGACCATCGTGTTAGTTGGGTTGCAAATGGGCGTCATAAACGTATAGGCACACGCAAACATAATGGCGATAAGGAACGGTTGATAGTTCACTTCCATACTGATTGCAAACTGAATGGCGATGGGTGCCATTAATGCCGCCGCCGCTTTTCCGGAGAGGATGTTGGTGGCAATGAGTGTGACTAAATAGACGAACGCTAATGTAATGTGTAAATCGAAATTACCGAGATTAGTGGCTAAAAAGTCGGCTATGATTTTGGAAGTTCCTGTTTTTTCTAAGGCGGTTCCCATACTTAACACACCGGCAATCATAAAAATTACTTTCCAATCGATGGTGTCGTAGGCTTCTTGGGGTTTCAAGACATTGAGCACCACAAGGGATAAACAACCGACCATTCCGGCAACCACAATGGAGGTGATTCCCATCGCAGCGGCTGTAATTACGCCGACTAAAATGAGTACACTAATAATGGCTTTGCGTTTGTCTAATTTTTGACTCGCAATTTCTTGTAGTGGAAAAAGCATTTTGTGTTTAATCATCTCGTTAAACGATTCGGCAGAGGAATCGATTACGAGCACGTTTCCTTCGCTTAATTTAAAGTCACCTAAATTTGTAAATCTGTTTTTCTTTAAATTTCTCACTGCCAAAACATTAGCACTGTATCTTTCTCTGAATTTAATGTCATTTAATGTTTGTCCGGCGAGTTTAGAACCAAAGGGGATAATGGCTTCGTATAACTGATTTCCTTTATCATTTTTTTCAATAACATCGCTAAAGAGCGGTTTATCATCTTCTAATGTGTAATTTTTATCGTGTCGGATGTCGTTGAGTTCATTAAAATGAATGACGATTTTTAGATGGTCATTGGCTTTTAATTTCCATCGTTCTTCTAGTTTGTTTTTTCGGTTGTTGAGGTTATTTACTTCGATGATTTCGACGTTGTATTTTTGTCTGAGAATGCTTTCGGCGATGGTTTTACCGATGTCGGAACTATTCTCATTGATGATAATTTCGGTAATGAATTGGTTGGATTCTTTTTGCATATCTTCCACCAAACTATTTCTTTTGGGTAATAAAAAAGGGGCGATAAATAACAAATAAATAAATCCGACGGAAGTGATTATCAAGGCCGGAAGTGCAAAACTAAACATTTGAAATCCCGGTAAACCATTGTCTTCGGCATAACCGCTCACGACTAAATTGGCACTCGTTCCGATGATGGTTGTGGCTCCGCCCATTGCCGCTGCAAAGGAAATTGGCAACAATAATTTGGAAGCACTTATCGAACTTTTGCTGCTCACTTGCAACACAATCGGAATCATAATCGCTACCACAGCTGAGTCGTTGATGAAAGCTGAAAACACAGCCGTAATCACACAAAACACGACGAGAGTTAAGGCATAGTTTTTCTTTCCAATTTTGACTAGAATGTCCCGAAACCCTTTCAGTAAACCCGAATTTAGGACAGCATAGCTCATCACCATCATACAAGCTATCGTGATGGGGGCACTGTTGGTAAAGCCCGACAGACCTTCTCTATAATCCAAAATTCCCGTCACGATGAATAGCGTCATAATGATGATGGATGACGTATCGATGGTGAAATATTCTTTGACGAACAGAAATATACCAATCAGAATGATGAGTAGTGTGATGTATATGGAAATGAATTCGGATGAAAACATAAATGGGGATTTACTTATGCTTTCAAATATAGGAAATTATGTTGGTTTTTTTTGGTGGGTGAATTGGGGATCAGAATTATTTAATAAATAGGAATAGGCCTAATTTCTAACTACAATATTTCTTTTAAATTCGTGTTTAGAAAATTTAGCTATTTCTAAATTCATTTCTTTAGCTTTCACCATTTCCGGATTCGTAAATTTATTAAAAGGATAGTTTTTTATACCAAAAGGATTTCTTTTAAAAATTAGTAAGTTGGTGGAGGTTATGCCCATTTCTTTTAAATCCTTTATTTTGTCATCAGCATAATTTTCAATTTCAGCTACTTTTAATGTGGCAATTATTTTGATTCTATGTTTTAAATCTTTTTTTAGTTTGGTTATTTTTAGTTCGTTGTTAAGAACAAGAATAAAAATAAAAGCAAAAAATAACAATATTCCAATTGGAATGGCATGACCAAGGTTTTCAATTACAGTTTCATTTATCCCTCTTCCAGCTCCTCTTCTTCCTAGGTATTTTACAGGAACTCTGTTGAATATAATATAAATCAGAAAAGAAACAAACAGTGTTACTAAACTGCTAAAAAGAAATTTATAATAGTTTTTGGTGTATAATTTTTCCAACGTCTTTACTTCTTCTTCCGATAATTTTTCAATTTTGTTCATGGTTTAAATAGAATCAATTATTTTATTTTTTTGAATATTTCAAATACTCTCTTTTTATTGTTTTTAAAGTTACTATAACTACTTTTTATAAATCTATTACTTCCTCAAAATCTTCTCCAATGTTCTTCCTTTTGCCAATTCGTCTATCAGTTTATCGAGGTAGCGGATTTGTTGCATGAGTTTTTCTTCAATATTTTCAACACGGTAGCCACAGATTACACCAGTTATTTTAGAAGCATTGGGGTTTATTTGTGGAGCTTGTACAAAAAACGTTTCAAAATCTGTTTTTTGATCGAGGTGGTTTTGAAAAGTTTCTGCGTTGTAACCGGTGAGCCAGAAAATAATTTCATCAACTTCAGCTTTGGTGCGGCCTTTTTTTTCTGCTTTGGAGATGTAGTGCGGATAGACACTAGCAAAAGACATTTTATAGATTCTGGTGTTGTTCATACCTTTTTCTTTGGAAAGTTTGTTTTGTAAAAATAATACTTTTATATAAAATGAAATATAGTATAATAAAAATGCCCCAAAGAGTGGTTCGCTTTTTGGGGCATTTTTAAAATATTTAAGTCATTAAATTTATTTATCGCTTAATAAACTTGATCGGTTTAAAATTATCGATGGCAATAAAATAAACGCCATTAGCTAAATCGGTTACTTTGATGCCTTGTTCTACAACTAATGATCCGTGTAAAACAACTTTTCCGGTCATGTCTGTAATGTTATAATTATTTGCAACACTTTCATCTTTTAAACGAACAAAAAGTGTTTCGGTAACTGGATTTGGATAAATTTGAACGTTGATTACCTCTGGATTATTAAGGCTTAATGATTCTTCTAAATGATATTTAGCCATAATTTGGTCAAAATCTTTGGCAACGTCGTCATACAAAATACCGCTAACCACTAATTTACCGTTGGATGTTGGTGAAGCAGAAATTACTTGAGCAAAATGTCCAAAATTGGTTATAACTTGTCCTGAATCTCCAAAAGAAAAGTCAGTTTCTCCGTTACCGGAATAGCGAGTTAAGGCAAATTTTCCAATTTCATCGGTTATTGTTGTGCCAATTAAAGTAATTTTTTGGTTGGTTGGGTTGTAATGAATTTGTGCTGATTTATCATCGCCTGTAACATACGTACTCACATAGCCGCTAGAACCAAAGTTGTTATCTAAAGTTCCATTACTGTTTAAACGATAGAGAATGAAATTGTCATATAACGATTCAAACGTACTTAGAATTTTTCCGTCATTTTGAACTTTGATATCACCATTCGTATTGAAATCAACAGCTTTTTCGGTAAAAAATTTACCATTTCCGTTGAAAGTAGGATCTAATAAACCAACCGTATTAAATTTAAGAATAACAGCTTGATAATCATTTCCATAATTTTCTTCAGTAAGACCAATGGCTATAATTTTTCCATCATTTAAGACTTCAATTGAAGAAATCATTTCATACGTATTAGTTAAGCCTATTTGACTTATTCCGTTATTGCCAAAAGTGTTATCTAATGTTCCGTTTGCATTTAAACGGATTAATAAATAGTCGGCAATTTGGTTTACACTGTTTCCTCCGCCCAATATAATTTTATTATCTGATTGAATTTTAATAGATTTAATTATTGGATTAAAATTTAAAAAATCTTCCGGCAAATAGGTTATTCCTTGGTCGCCAAAAGTTGGATCTAAAGCACCTGCAGGCGTTATTCTGAGGATAAAACTACTTTCAAATGGTGTATTACCACATATAAGAATGTTATTGGCATTATCAACAGCCAATCCACCAAATTCTGTAAGATAAAAACCTAAACCAATTTTTCCATTTGAACCAAAAGTGCTGTCTAGCGATCCGTTTTCATTAAATCGTTGTAAACCGGAATAATAAAAGTTGTTTACAAATATTTTGCTAAGTACAACAACTTTATTGTCTGATTGCACCACCGATTTTATAACCTCTTCATAGGTTGGAAATGGTACATTAAGCTGCTTTTTTCCGTTATTTCCAAAAGTGGTATCAAATGAAATCGGATTTAGATTGAACTTTGCAAAAGCCATGTTATTTTCAATTACAGAAGTTTCAGCGTTTCCTGATATAATTAATTTGTTATCTACAATAGAAATGCAAGCTGCTGTTTCATTTAAACCATTAAATGGAAATGAAACACCCCAACTTGTTCCGCTGAAAGTGTTATCTAATTCTCCTGTTGATGTATAGCGAGCCAGTAACATACTTTCTTTACTAGTAGTGTTGTTATAATACGTATCCATTTGGATTATCTTTCCATCCGATTGAAGTGCTATTTTTCCTGGACGGTTACTGCTCAGATCTACAGTTGCTGATTGAAAACCATCACCACTAAATGAAGTGTCAAAAGTTCCGTTAGTGTTAAATCTAGCCATGAACAAAGCGTCGCCGTTAGCATAATATTTTCCGCCAAGTAAAATTTTTCCATCTGGTTGTATTAGCAAATCAGTGACTCTTGCAGCTGTTGCATTTGTTATAGAGAAAGATCTTCTTCCGGTTGAATTGAATGTAGTATCATCAGTTCCATTTGAATTATATCGAGCAATAAAGAGAGAAGTACTTGCTTCATTAAAAGAATAACCTGAAACAAGTAGTTTGCCATCTGTTTGAATGCTTAGTGCAACCGGATAATCTATAGCTCCAAAATTATCTGTAACATTTAACGTATTGTCTAAAATTCCATTTGAATTTAATCTGAATAATTTATAATAATTTACATCACTAATCTTTATTGTTGTCAAGGCAACAATTTTGTTGTCCGATTGAATTTCTAAATCTACAACGGGATTTGGTGAGTAGTTTGAATTATTTGAATTGGTGTTATAATATGTTCCGTCATACGCAAAACCGGTATCCAATGTTCCGTTGGACATATATCGGGCAACTGCAATGTCATTGAGGTATGAGCTACCAACTAAGATTTTTCCGTCTGTTTGTAACTTTACTATATTTATTCCGTTGATAAATGGATGAACGGCTTTTCCATCTGTTCCAAACGTAACATCAATATCACCATTTGCCAAAAGTCGCATGACAAAACCTCTTGGTTCCATATCGTTATTAATTTCACCCACTACAATTGTTTTTCCATCAGGAAGAACAACATGGCTTTTAACATTAAAACTAGCATTCCATAGATTTGTTCTAACTATGCCGTTGTTTCCAAATGAAAGGTCTAAATCTCCGGCTTGTTGAGCAATACTTGAAAAAAAACTTAGAAAAGCTATTACGAAAAAGTAATTTTTATTCATTGATTTTTGTATTAAAAAATTTTTCAAAAGTAGTGTTTTCAATTTTAAATTAACTAATTGTTGAAAAGTTTTACTTACTTTTTGCAGCACTATTTTTCTGAAAAATACATAGTTATAAAATGAATTTTCTAATTTAGAAATAGGGAAGGAGTTGCAAAGTAGGTAAAGGAATTGTGTGTCAATGGCAACGTTATTTTTTGTAAAACTAAAATCTATTCAATTGGATTTTTGATTGTTTTAACGGTTTGCATATATAGAAGTGGTGGTTTTTGAAAACCGATTTTTCATTTTAGTACTTAACTTTCTTTGATGTACAAAGTTTACTTTTAGTATTCAAACCGCCATTTCTTAAATATGCTGTTAGCATTAGTATTTAATCTTTTAAAATTTTAACATTATAAAATAAATTGTTATCTGTTTTTAACAGTAATATATATTGTCCTCTTGAAAGAAAACTTAAATCTATTTCATGACTTTCATGTAAAATATCATTATCTATTAATACATTTCTTCCATCAATATCGAATATTTTAACTTCAATTATTTTAACATCGTTAGAATTAAGATTTACAAAAAGCTTTTCTTTCACTGGATTAGGATAGTAATTAATTACACTATCATTAGTTAAATTATCTAAATCTAATGTATTGCTATTAATTACTCTTGTAAAAATAAAATCATGGTCACTATATTCGTTTATTCCACCAATAACTAGATTACTATTATCAAATTTAATTTTTACAACTCTATGTATATTATTATTAAAGCTCAATATTCCTTGATTTGCAAAATCAGTTACAAAATCCCCATTAATATCTAATTTACAAACAAATCCATTATAATTATAGTAACTATAAGTTGTTCTATAACTGCCTCCAATATAAATAAAATTTTCATCTATAATTGATGTTCTGACGAACTCCTGAAGTGAATTAGAAGAATTGATAAGACTTAATATTTTAATACCGTTTGTACCAAACCCAGAAATTAGACTTCCATTAGAATTAAATTTTGCAATTACTGTTTCTGAATAATTTGAATCATTATCATTATAAATTGTACCAGTTAATATAAAATCTCCATTATCATAAAATGATAACTCAGCTACATTTTCAGAATAATTTGTGATATTTAAGATTGACAGACCATTTACTCCAAAACTACTATCAAAACTACCGTCAATATTTAATTTTGCTACAAAAATATCCTTTTCATTTACAGATGTATTATTTAAAGTACTATTTCCAGCTATAATAATTTTATTTGTTCCTACTAATTCCATTTGACTGATACTATATCTTCTAGAATTATTTGGGAAATTTAAAATTTTCTTTCCGTTTGAGCCAAATGATGTATCTATACTTCCATTATTATTAATCATTAACATTGTAACCCTAACATGCGAATCAACGTTTGTCCCCATTACTACTATTTTTCCATTTGATAACTCTTTGGCGGAAACGGCATTATCACTCCCATTAAACATTGAATCTATCAAAAGTCCATTATTTGCAAAAGATGTGTCTAAAACTCCATTATTAAGATATTTAGCAATAGCAAATGATAGATTAGAACCAAAAGATGGATAATAATATCCTACTGCTAAATAACCATTCGCTACTTTTTCAATTTTATTTGGGTTACCACCAACAACATTTGTGCCGTGATAAATACCATCATTGCCGAAATTTAAATTATAATTTCCGTTAGAATTAACACTACATAATGCAAAATCATATGCATTTTGAT
Source organism: Flavobacterium azooxidireducens (assembly GCF_023195775.1). Taxonomy (NCBI): domain Bacteria; kingdom Pseudomonadati; phylum Bacteroidota; class Flavobacteriia; order Flavobacteriales; family Flavobacteriaceae; genus Flavobacterium; species Flavobacterium azooxidireducens. The sequence continues at coordinate 3,580,525 of NZ_CP096205.1, read as the reverse complement.
GATAAGTCCTACCAACTGAAACAATATAATTTTGACTATCAATTAAAAAATCTTGTAAAGTGTCATCTTTATCTGAAACTGTTGGGCTAAAATAAGGTCCGAAACTTTGATCTAAAGAACCATTGTTTTGACCAAAATTTTTTACTAAAAAAAATAAAAAAATAATTAATGTAATTTTTTTCATAATATTGATGTTAACGTCAGTCCGTCTAAAAAACCATTCCCGAACTGATTTTAATTAAATATCACGTAAATATATTGGTTTTAAGTTATAATAAAAACCTTTTTTAAAAAGTAGATTCAAAAATAAAAATGTTCTAAAAAGCCTTAAAATGATCTTTTTAGCCCAAAAAAAAAGGACAGTACTTTTAAATTGTTAGATTACATTTGGTAAATAAAAGAGGAAATACTTTCGTGACATCATTGATAAAGTAAAGCTAACTTTTTACTCCAATGCCTTCGGCGGACAAAAAGTTGTTGCCAACTTTTCCAACAAGCCATTGGAACAGATAAGCATACTCGAAAAAAACCAACATATAACCCTTATTCAAAGTTGTTGATAACTTTATGGTGCTTTACATAGGAACTGCTGTTAGGTGCTGCTGTTCTGTCCATATTTTGTGATAAAATCTTGTCCATTATCGTAGTCTGCGGGATTAATGTATGAAATAACTCCAATGTCTGAATTCAAAAGATTTTTAAGTTTTTCGAAATACTTACTTTCCGTTTCTTCAGTCCCGTCAATAGTCAGACTCATAATCAGTTTGTCGTCCGCTGTTATTATAGCACCAACCATAATTTTGTCAGGATTGTCATAGTTTTTATTCCAATAGAAAGTCTGGTCTAGTCCGGTATTTTCTATTAAATAATTTATCATCTCGTCTTCTGTTTTAAATATATAATTCTCATCATCAAGTCGAGAAGCATAGTCTAAATTCAATTTTTCGTATTCAGGAATAAAAGTATTCAAAACTAAGTCAATAGTTTTTCTTGATTTTTGTCCTGCGTACACTTGACAAATTATATCTCGAATTATTTCCATCGGTTTGGTCTTTAAAGTTGCACCTAACTTGTATATATGTATAAACAAATCATACTAACACACCTAAAATTGGGTAGATATGTACGATAATCATCCAATATTATTTGTTTATCAAATATAACAAAAGATATTGGAAATCATCAGATGGAGTTTTTATTTGATTAAATATTTTTATGTTTAAATCCTGATTTGCAGATAATTCTAGCCCCGATTGCAGCGAAAAGCCTTTTGTGAAGAAAACCTATTTTTTCTTGGTTTGGCAGAGCGACCTTGGGAGCTACTGCCGGGCCTTAGAAAAAAAGGTTTTTGAGCAAAAGCTTGTAGCGGAAAGCGGGATTAGCTTCTAAATAAATGACTAACGGTTACATTTCCACACAAACTTCTTGTGCGTATGCGGAAATCCTTCCCGTTCATAAAATGTATGGGCTTTTTCGCGTTTAAAGCCGGAAGTAACTTCAATTTGAAGGAGATTATTTTGTTTGGCGATGGTCTTTAATTCATCGAGCAATTTTTTGCCAATGTGGTGACTTCTGTAATTGGCATCTACAAACATTTCCTGAATTTCGCCTACCAAACCACCGTGATGGATGAGGTTTTGCACGTGGCAACTGAGAAAGCCGACCGGAGTTTGGTTGATCTCGGCTAATAGAAAAATATGTTTGGAATTTGCGAGGTTTTCGAGAAAGATTGCACGTTGCGATTCTTTAGGAAAAACACACTCTTCTAACTCGTTGATAAATTGATAAACGGCCTCAAAATCGGTTTCGGTAACGGGACGAATGAGGCAGTTCATGGTGTTATTTTTTGATGGATTTTAAAACGGCTTTTTTCTCAAAGTTCAGCACTTCTAACGTAATTGCAACTTGGTCGACTGTTTTGCCTTCTATGACATATAATTTGGCAGCTCCTTCTTTTATATTGCTTAGGTCAAAATCTACATCGCCATGCATTAAAGTATTTTTGATGTCAACCGTATCAATCCACGTCTCTGCCAATACTTCTGAGGCTTCTTCGGAATAATGAAATGGTTTTGTGCGAATGTCTTTTAATACCCGGCAATTGGGTAAATAACAGAATGTTACACCTCTTGCTTCGGCTTTTGCCCCTAAAAAATAAATAAGAAAAATGACTCCGATTAATAAACCGAACAGAAAAAAAGCAAGACGTTGATAGAATTTCATCACTAAGTTTTAATGCGGCAAAAGTACAAACAAATTCGCTAAAACACAATCAAATTAATGTCGCTGTTGGGTAAATCAAACCAATCGCCAATGGATTTATTGGTCAAGATGCCGTGGTAAAAATAGAGTCCGTTTTTAAGTCCGCGGTTGCAACGAATGGCACTTTCTACACCGCCGTCTTCCGCAATTTGAATTAAATAAGGGGTTAAAATATTACTGATGGACAACGAAGCCGTTTTGGAATAGCGTGACGGAATATTCGGCACACAATAATGTACAACGTTATTTTTTATGAAAGTCGGTTTTTCGTGTGTTGTGATTTCGGAAGTTTCAAAACAACCGCCTGTATCAATGCTCACATCAACAATTACGGCTCCTTTTTTCATATGTTCCACCATCGTTTCGGTCACCACAACAGGTGTGCGGTTTTGTCCACGCATGGCACCAATCGCCACATCGCAACGACGTAACGCTTTAAGTAAACCTTTTGGTTGTATAGTAGAGGTAAAAATTGGATGTTTTAAATTGTTTTGTAAACGACGCAGTTTTGTGATTGAATTGTCGAAAACTTTTACATTTGAACCTAAACCAAGAGCGGTTTTAGCTGCAAATTCTCCTACCGTTCCTGCACCAATAATCACAACTTCGGTTGGGGCTACTCCGGTAATATTTCCAAAAAGTAAGCCTTTCCCAAACTGGTTGTTAATCATTAATTCGGCCGCAATTAAGATGGAAGCTGTTCCGGCAATTTCGCTTAAGGATTTCACGGCTGGGTAGGAACCGTCATCGTCTTTGATGAATTCAAATGCAAAAGCGGTGATTTTTTTCTTAGCTAATTTTTCGAAATATTCTTTTTTTCGGGTTTTTAATTGAATCGCAGAAATGATAATTGTATTTGGATTGATCATTTCGATTTCTGCAGAAGTTGGTGGTTCTACTTTTAGAATCATCGGACAACTAAAAACTTTTTTAGGATCTTGAGTGATTTCTGCTCCGGCATCGGAATATTCTTTGTCGGAATAACTCGCACTTTCTCCGGCTCCGGCTTCCAACATTACCCGATGACCATGCGAAACGAGTGAATTGACTGCATCCGGTGTCAAGCAAATTCTACGTTCCTGATAGGAAGTTTCTTTCGGAATTCCGATAAATAATTCGCTTTTATGTCGGGCAATTTCCAATTTTTCTTCCTGCGGAAGTAATTGCTGTTTGGAGAAAGGTGTTATGGGCATAAATCAAATTGTAAAAATAAGTGTCTAAGTTAGGAATTATTTTGGAATTTGAAAGAGTTATTTTTTTTCTGAAAAGTTTGAGGTTTCAAGTTTCAGGTTTGAGGTTTCAAGTTTCAGGTTGATTCGTGCTAAAACGAAAATGTTTCACAGACAAATCCGCTTAAATCTATTATAGCCAAGCTATCAAAAATCTGTGAAAATCCGCGTTTTGCAAAGCAAATCCGTTTAATCCGTGTTCTATTTTTAAGTTTCAGGTTTCAAGTTTCAGGTTGAGTTGAACTATAAATTAGTTTAAAATTAATTTTCGATAACCGTTTTCCAAAATTTCTATAGTAATGACATTATGTTTGTCAGGAATTAAGTTCGGAATTTTTTCTGCCCATTCGATAAAGCACCAGTGCCCGGAATAAAGATAATCTTCTATACCAAAATCAAGGGCTTCCATTTCATTTTTTAGACGATACATGTCGAAGTGATAAACCAATCCGTCTTGAGCTTCATATTCGTTAACCAAAGAAAAAGTAGGACTGGATGTTGGGTTTTCAACACCCAATACTTTGGATAATGCTTTGATAAAGGTTGTTTTTCCGGCACCCATTTGCCCATTGAAGAGAATTACTTTTTCTGGGTTTGAATGTATTATTTTTTGAGCGATGGCTTCTATTTCGCTTAAATTGAATTGGTATTGCATTTTATTTTATCCCTTTTAGTGGCACACTGAGTTTAATTGAGACTGCAAAATTAGTATTTTTTTTAAGTTTCGACTCCCCTCTCCATTGGAGAGGGGTTGGGGGTGAGGTAACAGCACACAGATTTTGATAACTATTGTTATTAAAAAAAGGATTCATTGCTACTGAATTAGCATTCATTACAACTTCCATCTTCCATCTTCCATCTACCTCGGATTAAACACCAAAAAAGGAACAATCATCTCCTCCAGCGAAATTCCACCATGTTGATAGGAATTTCGATAATAACTTACATAGTGATTGTAATTGTTCACATACGCCAAGAACAAATCATTTTTGGCAAAAATAAAAGAGCTGCTCATGTTGATGGAGGGTAAGCCAATTTTTTTCGGGTCTTTCACGGCATACACATCTTTGTCTTCATAGGTTAAACTTCGTCCGGTTTTGTATCGAAGGTTCAAACTTGTGTTTTTATCACCAATTACTTTGGATGGATTTTTCACGTTTATGGTTCCGTGGTCAGTGGTTAAGATAAGTTTGAAGCCCATTTGTTGAGCCATCTGAATCATTTCCAATAAGGGTGAATTTTTGAACCAGCTTAGTGTTAACGAACGATACGCTTTGTCATTGGAAGCCAATTCTTTAACCACTTCCATTTCGGTTTTAGCATGCGAAAGCATATCTACAAAATTATAAACAATTGTAGTTAAGTCATTATTTTTCAATCCTTTGAAGTTGTCTACTAACTTTTTACCGTCTTTAAAATTGGTGATTTTATAGTATTCACTTTTAATGTGTAGGCCTAATCGTTTTAATTGAGCTTCTAAAAATTCTCCTTCGTAAAGATTTTTTCCACCGTCTTCTACATCATTTCGCCAATATTGAGGAAATTGTTTTTCCATTTCCAATGGCGTTAAACCTGAGAAAATAGCATTTCTGGCATATTGTGTAGCCGTTGGTAACATGGCGTAATAAGCTGCTTCTTTTTCGGGTTTGTAATGGTTGTTTACCACACTTTCAAATGCTTTCCATTGGTCATAACGCAAATTATCAATCACAACAAATAAAATAGGTTTATCTTTTTTTACGATTTCCGGAACAACATATTCTCTAAATAATTTGTGTGATAAAACAGGTTTGTCTGTTTTTTCTTCAAACCATTTTTCATAATTTTTTTCAATAAATTTTCCGAATTGGCTGTTGGCTTCTACTTTTTGAGATTCTAAAATAGAAATCAATCCTTGGTCTTCGATGTTTTCTAATTCAATTTCCCAGAAAATTAATTTTTTATACAATTCCGTCCAATCTTCAAAGGAATTTACCATGGCTAAATCCATCGCAATTTTTCGAAATTCTTTCTGATAATCCAACGTTGTTTTTTCGGTAATTAAACGGGAATGATCTAGATTTTTCTTCAAAGCCAACAAAATTTGATTTGGATTAACCGGTTTAATCAAATAATCAGCAATTTTAGAACCAATGGCTTCTTCCATGATGCTTTCTTCCTCGCTTTTGGTAATCATAATCACGGGAACAGCCGATTTTTTTTCCTTCATTTCCGAAAGCGTTTCCAAACCGCTCATTCCGGGCATATTTTCATCCAAAAACACAATATCAAACTGGTTTTCTTCAAATATATCAACCGCATCACGACCATTATTGCACGTAGTTACAGCATAATTTTTGTTTTCTAAAAAAAGAATATGTGGTTTGAGTAAATCAATTTCATCATCTACCCAAAGAATTTTTATTTTGTCCATAAAGGTGTTTTTTTATTTGGTGCAATTTAACAATTATCGAACGTAGGAAGTATTAAAGTTATTGTAAAAAATCGTTGATTAATACAAAATCAAAATCAGTATATTTGCAATCCAATTCTAACTTTGTGAGTCGAACCAATAAATTAAAAATTTTTAACGATCCAATTTACGGATTTATTAGTATTCCTAATGAATTGGTTTTCGATTTAATTCAGCATCCGTACTTTCAGCGTTTGCGAAGAATTTCTCAAATGGGAATGTCCTATTTGGTTTATCCCGGAGCACATCATACCCGTTTTCATCATGCTTTGGGTGCGATGCATTTGATGCAGAAAGCTGTTGAAGTATTGCGTTTCAAAGGAATTTCAATTTCACAAGACGAAGAAACAGCTCTTTATGTCGCTATTTTGTTGCATGATATTGGACATGGACCTTTTTCGCATGCTTTAGAACAAAGTATTGTTGAAAACGTGCATCACGAAGAAATTTCCCTTTTGTTTATGAATCGGCTTAATGAGGAGTTTGATGGGAAATTAAACTTAGCCATTCAGATTTTTAAAGGAGAATATCATCGAAAATTCATGCTTCAATTGATTTCGAGTCAGTTGGATATGGATCGGATGGATTATTTAAAAAGAGATAGTTTTTATTCCGGTGTTGCTGAAGGAAATATTAATTCAGATCGATTGATTCAGATGCTACATGTGATTGATGATGTTTTGGTTGTGGAAGAAAAAGCGATTTATTCCATCGAAAAATTCCTAATGGCCAGACGATTGATGTATTGGCAAGCCTATTTGCACAAAACAAGTTTGGTGGCCGAACTAATTCTCACCAAAGCATTAAAAAGAGCCAAAGAACTTTCTCAAAAAGGAATTGTTTTGGATGCATCAAAACCACTTTTGTTTTTTTTGAATAATAAAATTGAAAAAGAAGATTTTACAGTAGAAATTTTAGAAAAATTTTCCCAATTAGATGATTTTGATATTATGAGTGCGTTGAAAACATGGCAATATCATGACGACTTTGTGCTGAGTTCATTAAGTAAAATGATTATTAACAGAGATTTGCTTAAAATTAAACTAAGCAATGAAAAGTTTGATAGAGAAGTGTTGACATCTTATAAAGAACAATTATTGCAACAATATCCAATCTCTATGTCAGAAACGGATTATTTTGTATTTAAAGGAAAAATAAAAACGTTGGGTTACAATAAGGAGTCGCAACCAATCAAAATTGTAAAAAAAGATAGAACCATTGAGGATATCGTAATTTCTTCCGATCAACTCAATTCCAGAGCATTCTCTAAGCCGGTAACAAAATTCTATATTTGTTTTCCAAAAGTACTCGAAGAAATTAACAAATTTTAGGTAGTTTTTTATATTTTTGTCGGAATGAAATTTACTGCAGCACAAATAGCATCCATATTAGAAGGCGAAGTCGTTGGAAATACCAATGTTGAAGTCTATAAATTGTCAAAAATCGAAGAAGGATCCGAAGGATCGCTTACCTTTTTAGCCAATCCAAAATATGTAAATTATATTTATTCAACAAAAGCATCAATTGTAATAGTTAATAAATCATTTGAACCGGAACAGGAAATTTCGGCAACTTTAATCGCGGTTGAAGATGCATACAAATCTTTTTCAAAATTACTTGAATATTACAATCAAGTAAAATTGATGAAATCCGGAATCGAGCAACCTTCAGTTGTTTCTGAAGGAGTTACGTATGGTGAAGGATTGTATTTAGGAAGCTTTTGCTACATTGGTAAAAACGTGAAAATTGGCAGTAATGTAAAAATTTATCCAAATAGTTTTATCGGAGATAATGTTATAATTGGCGATAATTGTGTATTTTTCGCTGGTGCAAGAGTTTATTCTGAAACTGAAATTGGTAATAATTGCACCATACATTCCGGAACAATCGTTGGTTCTGATGGGTTTGGATTTGCACCAATGGCCGATGGAAGTTATGATAAAATTCCACAAATAGGAAATGTTATCATAGAAGATAATGTAGAAATTGGAGCTTGTTCAACCATTGACAGAGCAACATTAGGTTCAACAATTATTAGAAAAGGAGTGAAGTTTGATAATCAAATTCATGTTGCTCATAATGTTGAAATTGGCGAAAACACAGTAATTGCAGCACAAACAGGCATAGCAGGATCAACAAGAATAGGAAAAAATTGTTTGATTGGCGGTCAAGTTGGAATTGCAGGACATCTTGTTATAGGTGATGGAGTTCGCATACAAGCTCAATCCGGAATTGGTAAAAATCTAAAAGATGGCGAGACAGTTCAAGGTTCACCCTCTTTTAATTACGGAGATTATAGCAAATCATACGTACATTTTAAAAATTTACCAAAAATAGTGAACGATTTAGAAGTATTAAAAAAAACAATAACTAAAGAATAATGGTACAATCGGTTAAACAAAAAACCATAAAAAACGAAGTTACTTTAGAAGGAGTAGGATTACACACCGGTCAGGAAGTAACTATGACATTTAAACCAGCTCCTGTAAACAATGGATTTACATTTGTTCGGGTTGATTTAGAAGGTCATCCAATCATTGAAGCAGATGCAAATTATGTGGTAAATACTCAACGTGGAACCAATTTAGAAAAAAATGCGGTTAAAATTCAAACGTCAGAACACGTTTTAGCTGCTTGTATTGGTTGCGATGTTGACAATCTTATTATTGAGCTAAATGCTTCAGAGCCACCTATTATGGATGGTTCTTCTAAATTTTTTGTTGAAGCTCTTGAGCAAGCAGAAGTGGTTGAGCAAGAAGCCGATAGAAAAGTCTATGTTGTAAAAGAAGTTATCTCTTATACAGATGAAGCTACCGGAAGTGAAATTTTAGTGATGCCGTCTGATTCTTATCAAGTAACTGCAATGGTTGATTTTGGTACTAAAGTATTAGGGACACAAAATGCAACCTTGAAAAGTATTGATGAATTTAAAAAGGAAATTGCTGATGCCAGAACATTCAGTTTTTTGCATGAATTGGAATCGCTTTTAAATAATGGTTTAATAAAAGGAGGCGATTTGAATAATGCCATCGTTTATGTTGACAAAGAAATTTCAGCAGAAACCATGGAAAATTTAAGAACAGCTTTTGGAAAAGATAAAATTTCAGTTAAACCAAACGGTATTTTAGATAATCTAACATTACATTATCCTAACGAAGCAGCTCGCCATAAATTATTAGATGTAATTGGTGACCTAGCCTTGGTTGGAACTCGAATTCAAGGTAAAGTTATCGCCAACAAACCAGGACATTTTGTAAATACTCAATTTGCAAAAAAATTGGCAAAAATCATTAAAATAGAACAAAGAAATCAGGTGCCAACGTATGATTTACATCAAGAACCGTTGATGGATATTCATAAAATTATGGCTATGTTGCCACACCGTCCACCTTTTTTGTTAATAGATAAGATTTTTGAATTATCAGATACTCATGTGGTTGGATTGAAAAATGTAACCATGAACGAACCATTTTTTGTAGGTCACTTTCCAGATGCTCCGGTAATGCCAGGCGTTTTAATTGTAGAAGCAATGGCTCAAACAGGTGGGATTTTGGTGCTAAGTACTGTTCCTGATCCTGAAAATTACCTTACTTATTTCATGAAAATTGATAATGTAAAATTCAAACACAAAGTGTTGCCGGGTGATACATTAATTTTTAAATGTGATTTGATTACGCCAATTCGTCGCGGAATTTGTCACATGCAAGCCAATGCGTATGCCAACGGAAAATTGGTTGCTGAAGCCGAACTAATGGCACAAATTGCCAAAAAGAACTAACAACTAAACTATGAATCAACCTTTAGCATACGTACACCCAGGAGCAAAAATTGCACGAAATGTAGTTATCGATCCGTTTACAACCATTCATAATAATGTCGTTATTGGCGAAGGAACTTGGATTGGTTCCAACGTAACCATAATGGAAGGTGCCAGAATTGGTAAGAATTGCAATATTTTTCCCGGAGCTGTAATTTCGGCGGTTCCGCAAGATTTAAAATTTGGTGGCGAAGATTCGCTGGCAATTATAGGAGATAATTCCACTATTCGTGAATGTGTAACCATCAACCGTGGAACAATTGCTTCCGGTCAAACAACCATAGGCAAAAATTGTCTTATAATGGCAACGGCTCACGTGGCACACGATTGTCACATTGGAGATAACGCAATTATTGTGAACGGAGTAGCTCTAGCCGGCCACGTTACCGTAGGTAATTTTGCTATTATTGGCGGATTAGCTGCTGTGCATCAGTTCATTAATATTGGCGATCATGCGATGATTTCAGGAGGTTCGTTGGTAAGAAAAGATGTTCCACCTTTTACAAAAGCGGCAAAAGAACCACTTTCTTATGTTGGAATTAATTCAGTTGGATTACGAAGAAGAGGATTTACATCCGAAAAAATCAGAGAAATTCAAGAAATATACAGAATATTATATCAAAAAAATTATAACACATCACAAGCAGTAAGTATCATTGAAGCAGAAATGGCTGCTTCACCGGAACGTGATGAAATTCTTCAGTTTATCAGAAACTCTTCACGAGGAGTGATGAAAGGTTATACAGGAGTTTATTAGAAAATTAGAATTCAGAAATTAGAAACAGAAATACAAAAAATTAAAATAAAACAAGAATGGCAAGTACTTCAGATATTAGAAACGGATTATGTATCAAACACAACCACGATATTTATAAAATTATCGAATTTCTCCACGTAAAACCTGGAAAAGGACCGGCTTTTGTTCGTACAAAACTAAAAAGTTTAACCAACGGAAAAGTGTTAGACAATACATTTTCTGCCGGGCATAAAATTGATGTAGTTCGTGTAGAAACGCATACGTTCCAGTTTTTATATTCAGAAGGAACTGAATTTTATTTCATGAATACAGAAAGTTTTGAGCAAATTACACTAAACAAAGATGTGTTAGATGCTCCGGATTTATTGAAAGAAGGAACTAACGTAATGGTTCAAATTAATACAGAAACCGACTTACCTTTATCAGTAGATATGCCGGCTTCAATTATTTTGGAAGTAACTTATACAGAACCGGGTGTAAAAGGAAATACCGCTACAAACGCAACAAAACCAGCTAAAGTGGAAACAGGTGCAAGTGTAAACGTTCCTTTATTCATTAATGAAGGAGATAAAATTAAAATTGATACGGCTTCGGGTGCATACATGGAGCGTGTGAAAGAATAATTTCAAAAATCAAATACAAAATCAATATCAATTTCAATAACAAATTTCAAGTTTTATGAAATTTCCAAAAACGCATTCGCTCAAAGAAATAGCTCAAATTATTGGAAGTGAATTTGTGGGAGATGATAATTTTCCGGTTCAAGGTATGAATGAAATTCATGTGGTTGAACCCGGCGATATTGTATTTGTTGATCATCCGAAATATTATGATAAAGCTCTTCAATCGGCAGCAACTATTGTTTTAATCAATAAACAAGTGGATTGTCCTGACGGAAAAGCCTTGTTGATTTCTGATGATCCCTTTCGTGATTTTAATAAATTAACGAATCATTTTAGACCGTTTACTTATTCAAATGTATCGATTTCAACTTCTGCTCAAATTGGCGAAGGAACTGTAATTCAACCGAATTGCTTTGTTGGAAATCATGTGAAAATCGGTAAAAATTGTCTCATCCACGCCAATGTTTCTATTTATGATCATTGTGTAATTGGTGATAATGTGATGATTCAAGCCGGAACTATATTAGGAGCTGATGCTTTTTATTATAAGAAAAGACCAGAAGGATTTGATCAATTACTTTCCGGAGGTCGAGTAGTGGTTGAAGATAATGTTGGAATTGGAGCCTTGTGCACCATCGATAGAGGTGTAACGGGCGATACAACCATTGGTGCCGGAACAAAAATTGATAACCAAGTGCATGTTGGTCATGATACCGTTATCGGAAAAAAATGCTTAATTGCCGCACAAACCGGAATTGCAGGTTGCGTAATCATCGAAGACGAAGTAACTTTATGGGGTCAAGTAGGCACAACAAGTGGAATCACAATTGGTTCCAAAGCAGTGATTATGGGACAGACCGGCGTGACAAAATCGGTGGATGGCGGAAAAACCTACTTTGGTACACCAATCGAAGAATCAAGAGAAAAACTAAAACAATTAGCTAATATCAAACGAATTCCTGAGATAATTGAAAAATTAAAATAAAATGAATCCAAAAGAATTAGTTCAAGCGTTTTATAATTCTGATGCGTTGTACAACAGTAGCACATTGGAAACTTTTTTGCATCCTGATGTAATTTTGGAATGGAACAGTAGCAAAGGTTTTTTCAAAAAAGACCGAAACGAATTGATTCAAATGGCAAATGATTTAAAGATTGGATACGAAACATTTGTCGTTCAGATTCATAAAATTTTAGCCGAAGACAATTTAGTTTCCGTTCATTATACTCATTTTGGAACAACCATCGAAAATCCGAACCAAATTAACCGGTTAGCCTATTTTTTTGTGATTTGGGAAATTCAAGACGGTAAATTATTCCGAGGGTATCAAATGAGTCAATTACCTTAATTAGATACTAATTTTGTAAATTAATTAAAAAAAAACATAAAAAAAGTAAACTATCTTTTTCTAAAGAATTACTTTTGCAAAACGAAATTTAAACACAAACAAACACAATCATGAGCGTTTTAGTCAATAAAAATTCAAAAATAATTGTTCAAGGATTTACAGGAAGCGAAGGAACTTTCCATGCTTCTCAAATGATTGAATACGGAACAAATGTAGTAGGTGGAGTTACTCCGGGTAAAGGTGGTTCAACCCATTTAGACCGTCCGGTTTTCAACACAGTAAAAGATGCTGTTGAAAAAGCGGGAGCAGATACAACCATCATTTTTGTTCCACCCGCTTTTGCTGCCGATGCCATCATGGAAGCTGCCGATGCCGGAATTAAAGTAATTATCACCATCACAGAAGGAATTCCTGTGGCAGATATGATTAAAGCATACGCTTATATTAAAAGCAAAGATTGTAGATTAATCGGTCCAAACTGTCCGGGTGTAATCACTCCGGAAGAAGCTAAAGTAGGTATTATGCCGGGCTTTGTTTTCAAAAAAGGAAACGTTGGAATCGTTTCAAAATCAGGAACGTTAACCTATGAAGCGGCTGACCAAGTTGTAAAACAAGGATTAGGAATTACAACTGCTATCGGGATTGGTGGAGATCCAATCATTGGAACCACAACCAAAGAAGCAGTAGAATTATTGATGAATGACCCTGAAACACATTGTATCGTTATGATTGGTGAAATCGGAGGTCAATTAGAAGCTGATGCAGCAAAATGGATCAAAGCCGACGGTAACCGCAAACCGGTTGTTGGTTTTATCGCAGGTGAAACAGCTCCAAAAGGAAGAACAATGGGTCACGCAGGTGCTATCGTTGGTGGTGCAGATGACACAGCAGAAGCAAAGAAAAGAATCATGAGAGAAAGCGGAATCCACGTAGTAGATTCTCCGGCTGAAATTGGTAAAAAAGTAAAAGAAGTTTTAGGATAATCATCCAAAAATATAAAGTTATGATAAGCCTTGATTAGTCAGGGCTTATTTTTTTCAATATAAAATAGAAGCATAAAAATGTATAAAGAAGTAAGCAAATTTAAAAATAGTGGAAGTTTTCAATTTTCGTCAAACGATGATTTGGAAGTAGTTTGTAATGCTCCAAATGATGCCAGTGGTGTATTTTTGGTATATAGTATCGAAGAAGATAATAAAACATTAATTATGGTCGGCTCTACCGGAACAGTTCAAAATGATGGAACGTTAAAAGCAAAAAATGGTGGCTTGTATGAAAAAATCGTTAACGGTCATCAATTTGCAAAAACCGCTCGTAAATATTCTTGGAAAACACAATTGCAATTAGAAAAAATTGAAGCAGTTGAGGTTTTTTGGTATGAAACTTATAACAACAAAACTAAAGTAATTCCAACTTTTGTTGAAGGACAAATTTTACAATTGTTTTTAAAGGAAAATGGGAAGTTACCGAGGTGGAATGTGGCTTTTTAAAATTATTTTGTAATTATGTAAAAAGGTTTTCTTGTGATGGGGGAACCTTTTTTGATTATTTATCATTATAATGACCCATCGCAGAAATTACTTCTACAAGCACTAAATTTTCATTAACTGAATATATTAATCTATCTTTTTGATTAATTCTTCTACTCCAAAATCCACTTAATTGATGTTTTAAGGCTTCAGGATTTCCAACACCTTCAAATGGATGGTTTTCTAAATCTTCAAAAATTTTATTTAGTTTTGAAATAGTTGATTTATTTCCTGCTTTTTTATGTTTTTGTAATTGTTCTTTGGCTAAGTCAGTCAATTCGATTAAATACTTTCCCATAGATTTTTTGATGTAACTCTAGTTCTGTTTTTACTGGCATGAGCTTTTTTTATTTTTTCTACAAACTCATCATTATAAGGACTTTCAACTTCTTCAATAAGTTCAATCTCTTTTGAGTTTTCAAAAAAAGCACGAGCCATCTCTAAAAAAGCCTTTCCTTTTTTAGTTTTTTCGTTTATTTTTAAAGTTATTGTAGTCATAATCAATTATTTTAATCAAAGTTACAATTTTTTTTAATTCAATAAAAAATTTAAAATTCTTTTAAGGAAGAATTGGGTTGTAATAAGTGTAATAAGTTTGTTATATGATTATTGATAAAATTAGGTTATTTTTGGAATATTTAATGAGAATTCTGTTCTACAAAATTACTTTTTATATGTAAACCTTTAATATTTGATAGAATTTTAAAAATCTCAAAAAAAAAACCAACCCCAATGAAACACCTAGCACTATTACGCGGCATCAACGTATCCGGTCACAACATGATTAAAATGGAGACTTTAAAAACCATCCTTGAAGATAGTGGATTTCAAAATGTAGAAACCTATGTTCAATCCGGAAATGTTTTTTTAGAATCGGAAGATGAAAATTCGCATAGTGTTGGTTTTACCATCAAACAAGAAATAGCTAAACACTTGGGTTTTGATGTGCCGGTTATAGTAATTAGTAAAGCTGATTTAGAAAAATGCCTAACTAATAATCCGTTTTTTAAAGAAAAAGGAGTTGATGCTAAGAAACTATATGTTGCCTTTATTTCAAAAGAATTAACCAATTCAGCGATAAACGAATTAAAAATAAGTCAATTCAAACCCGATGAAGCATTTATCGACGGAAACAGAATCTACATGAAATTAGAAACGGGTGCAGGAAATACAAAATTAACTCAAAAATACATTGAAAAGAAGTTAAATGTGAATGCCACCACCCGAAATTGGAATACGGTGAATAAGTTGATTGAACTATTTTAATGGTTTAAAAGTTTAAAGGTTTAAGAGTTTAAAAGTTTAAAAGTTTATATGGGATAGATTTTCTAAACTTTACAGTAAATTAATACAATTGTTAAAGTCTCTTCGTACTTGGAAAGACTTTTTTTATATATTTGATTTTCAAATACTTTTTATGAAGAAAATTTACACTTTAGTTTTATTTATTTCTTTTTTTATTGGTAATGCTCAGATAGTTGATATTCCTGATGCAAATTTTAAGGCGAAGTTGTTGGAGGCAAGTCCAGAAAATGCTATTGCGGTAAATGCTGAAGGTCAATATTTTAAGATTGATATTAATAATGACGGGGAAATACAGGAAAATGAAGCTCTAAATGTCTTTGAACTCGATGTGAGTTACTCTAATATACAAGATATGACGGGAATTGAGGCATTTATAAATCTTACAAGTTTAAAATGTTCTACTAATCAATTAACCAGCTTAGATATTACACAAAATACAGCTTTGACTTTTTTATCATTAAATCAAAATCTAATAACTAGTTTAGATCTTTCACAAAATCTAGCACTAGAATTTTTATTTTATGATAGAAATCAATTAACTAATTTAGATGTTACACAAAATACAGCTCTGACTTATTTATCATTAAATGAAAATCAATTAACTAGTTTAGATGTTTCACAAAATCTAGCTTTGACAACTTTATCATTAGATCAAAATCAATTAACGAGTTTAGATATTTCACAAAATATAGCTTTGGTTTATTTATCTTGTGGTAGCAATCAATTAACTAGTTTAGATGTTACACAAAACATAGCTTTGAAAACTTTATCTTGTAGTAACATTCAATTAACTAGCTTAGATGTTACACAAAATGTAGCTTTGGAAAATTTGTTTTGTAATGGCAATCAATTAACTAGCTTAGATGTTACACAAAATATTGCTTTGAGGGGTTTATATTGTATTAATAATGAATTAAATAGTTTAGATTTTTCTCAAAATGTTGATTTGGAGACTTTATATTGTAGCAACAATCAATTAACATATTTAAATATTAAAAATAACAATCAATTTTGGAATAATCTAAACTTTGATGTAAATCCAAATTTAGAATATGTTTGCGTAAATGAAAATGATTTAGCAATGGTTCAACAAAAAATAATTGATTATGGTTATACAAATTCCCATGCAAATACTTACTGTTCTTTTGTGCCGGGAGGTTTATTTTATACTATACAAGGAGATACAAAGTATGACAGTAACAATAATGGTTGTGATGACTCAGATATAAATTATTCAAATTTGAGTTTTACAATCTCAAATGGAATAGAGTCTGGGACATTAATTACTAATACTTCTGGAAATTATTTAGTTCCAATCCAAGAAGGAAGTTATTCGATTACACCAGTTTTAGAAAGCCCAAGTTATTATACTATTACTCCAACATCGGTATCAATAGATTTCCCTTCCGAAACAAGTCCTTTTATTCAAAACTTCTGTATTACACCCAACGGAATTCATTATGATGTAGAAGTTACTGTCTTACCTATCACTCCTTCTAGACCTGGTTTTAATTCTACTTTGAAAATTCTTTACAAAAATAAAGGAACGCAAATACAATCTGGAAGTATTCTATTTACATATGATGATACTTTAATGGATTTTGTGAGTTGCTCTCCAAATAGTTATAATCAAACTACAAATTTTATTAATATGAATTATCTCGACCTGATGCCAACAGAAGTTCGTGAATTCATAATAATTTTGAATATAAATTCTCCAATGGAAACACCTCCAGTAAATGCGGGTGATGATTTAGGTTTTGATGCGATAATTTTACCAATTGAAAATGATGAAGTACCAGCAGATAATCATTCTCAAATAAAGGTTACCGCTGTGAACTCCTACGATCCAAATGACAAAACCTGTTTAGAAGGCAACACAATTTCACCAAATATGGTTGGTCAATATGTGCATTACGTAATTCGTTTTGAAAACACAGGAACTTTTGCTGCCGAAAATGTAGTAATTGCCGATGTTATTGATACCACAAAATTTGAAATAAATACTTTAATTCCTCAAAGTAGCAGTCATGATTTATTTACCAGAATTAATGGCAACAAAGTAGAATTCATTTTCGAAAACATCAACCTTCCTTTTGATGATGAAAATAACGATGGTTATGTAGCCTTCAAAATTAAAACGAAACCTAATTTGGTGGTTGGTAATACGTTTACCAATAAAGCTAATATTTATTTTGATTATAACTTTCCTATCATAACCAATACTACTTCAACAACAGTTACAGCTTTGAGCAATCAAGATTTTGATTTTGAAACTAATTTCACAATTTTCCCAAATCCGGCAAAAGATATTTTAAATATTAAAGTGAAAAGTGAAATTGATGTAAAATCAGTTTCCATTTACAACACACTCGGACAAATTATAATGACAACCATTCATGCTGAAAATGGTGAAATAAACGTTTCAAACTTACAATCAGGAAGTTATTTTATAAAAGTGTTTACAGATAAAGGTAGCTCAACAGCAAAATTTATTAAACTATAAAAACACATTTTCTATACCAAAAAGCTCTACTTCGATAGAGCTTTTTTTATCTCATAACTTTTCTTTATTTTTATAAAAAACTTGTATCATGTCAAACATCGATTTAATCATAGAAGAACGCAGCCGCGACATCGGCGATTTTTTAGTGGGCAGAATTCTCCCTTTTCGTAAAAAGAGAATGGTCGGACCGTTTATTTTTATCGACCACATGGGGCCAACAGAGTTAGGCCCTGAAAAATATATGGATGTTGATCAGCATCCACACATCGGTCTGGCAACATTGACTTTTTTGTTAGAAGGAGCCGTTATGCACGAAGATAGCTTAGGAACGAAAGTCAAAATCCAACCCGGATCAGTCAATTGGATGGTTGCCGGAAGCGGCGTTACGCACACCGAACGAACGCCTCAAGAACTCAGAAACGGAAACATTTTCACCATGCACGGCTATCAAATTTGGGTCGCACTTCCCAAAGAAAAAGAATTTATGCAGCCCGAATTCCATCATTTTGATGCGAACGAACTACCGCAATGGCAGGAGGGAAGTGCCGAATTTAAACTCGTTGCCGGAACCGCTTTCGGAAAAAATTCTCCCGTTCCCGTATTTTCAGATATGTTCATGGTGGAAATTAAAACCGAGGAAGAATACCAACTTCAAATTAACGGACAAGTGCGTGGCGAAATCGGAATTTGCATCGTAGAAGGATCCATTCAAGCTTGTGATAACCATGTAGAAAAAGGAAATATGCTAGTTTCCAAAGCAGAAGATGCGTGTTCGCTCACCATCCATCCCAACTCGCACATTATTCTTTTTGGCGGTCAACCGTTTGAGCAAGAACGTCAAATTTTTTGGAATTTTGTGGCATCCGATCCATCAACCATCGAAAAAGCAAAAGAAAATTGGAGAAATAAAACGTTTCCCATGGTGCAAAATGATGAAACCTATGTTCCTTTACCAGAAGGATTTTAAAACATATAAATTAAATGAACAACAATCAACTTATCCAAAAGGTTTTTGATTTACAAAAAAGCAATACCTTAAACTATCAAATTGATAAATTGTTAAATTCCAGTAATTTAACAGAAGAAGAAATAATCCACATCAAAGAAGAAGCCAATAAGTTATACGCTCAATACAAAAGAGAGTTCATTATCAAAAGAAACAGAATTGTGTTTTTTTCTGCTGCAGCAGTAACCGTGGTAACACTTTTAGTTTTCTTTATTCTACTTCCAAAACAAAATATTGTTACAAACGTTGGAATTCTTTCCATTTTTGGAACATTACTTTTATGTTTAGGAATGTATTGTATGTTTGTTTTTTATAATTCATGGAAACCTGAAAATATAGACGTAAACCCTTCGTTAGATTTCGATTTAGGAAACTTCTTTTCCTTTTTCGGATTATTAGCAGCTATTCCGGCTGTAATTTTTTATTTTTTAATCTCTTGGTTAATTGAAAGTGGAGCCGAAAAAAGACTACTAGAAACCAAAGTAGAAACAAAAGCAATAGTGGTAAACGGAAATTATTATGAAGGAGGCGGAATCAGACGAAGACGACCCGATGAAGCAGAAATAACCGTAAAATTTAGAACAAAAGAGAATAAAGTCATCAGTAGAACAATCGAAATTCCATCCTATCAATTTAATCACTTTTACAAAGGACAACAGATTGACATTATATATTCAAGTGAAAACACAAACAACATCAAACTTCTCAATTCTAAAGAAAGTATAAAACAAGTTTATAAAACAGAAGAACGAGATGTCTTTTTTAAAGATTTATTCACTTTTTTAGAATTGTCAGACAAACAAATTCAAGAAAAATTAAGTACAATGTCTGTAGGATGGAGTTACAACGTTGAGCTAGAATGTTGGGTTAATCCCAGTAGAGAATGCTACATAAAAAGAGCGGGGAAAAGTATTTTCTACATTCCAAAACGAGATTTTATCATGTTTATGGATAATGATATTAGAAAAAATTCATTCAAACGAACACTTGAGAATCAAGACTCGCTTTTAGCTCGCTATGAAAATGAAAAATATTTAATCGAAAAATTATCAACCAGACAAGGAAATACCGTAACTGTATTTTACTCTGTAAGTAAAAACGAAAACTCAAGTTCAGAAGCAAAATAAACATTTCTTTAACCTTAACTATTTTTTTAATTCATTCATTTCATTTAATTTTGCCGCCGTTATCACGAATCTTTTCAAAGATAGCAACCTGCAACAACAAGCAAGGTGCTAAAACGATAAGCCAATTTCTGTTGGAAAAAATGTTGTCATTTCAATGCCATTTTTAGACAAGTAAGCAATGGATTCGTTAAACAATAACGTAAAAAATTGCTCTATGAATCAAACTCAAAACAAAGGAAATGCTTTAGCCTTACTTCCTTTAGGCGTATTTATTTTTACTTTTCTCGGTAGCGGAATCGTTCTTAATGATTTTTATGCTCTACCTTCTCCAATTGCTGTTATACTCGGAATTATAGCAGCTTTTTTGTTGTTCAAACTTTCTTCGGAAGAAAAAATTCAAGCCTTAATCAAAGGTTGTGGCGATTCAAAAATCATCACCATGTGTCTAATTTATCTTTTGGCTGGTGCATTTGCCACTGTAACCAAAACAATGGGTGGCGTAGATTCGGTGGTAAATTTCGGAATCCAAAACATCAATTCGGCTTATTTTCCTTTAGGAATTTTTCTGATTGCAGCTTTTTTATCCACAGCCACAGGAACATCGGTTGGAGCAATTGTTGCTCTTGGACCAATCGCCATTTCATTAGCCGATAAATCAGGTTCTTCGTTGCCGCTTATTGGAGGAGCGTTGTTGGGTGGAGCAATGCTGGGCGACAATCTTTCACTCATTTCAGACACCACTATTGCCGCAACACAATCGCTCGGATGTAAGATGAAAGACAAATTCAAAGTCAATTTATTCATTGCATTGCCGGCCGCATTTGTCACGGTTTTACTCTTGCTTTTTTTAGGATATGGTACAACTGAAGTAAGCTTACAACAAGAAGGTTATCAACTCATTACTATCATTCCTTATCTCTTAGTAATCGTTTTGGCTTTACTCGGAATCAATGTTTTTTCCACTCTTGTAATCGGAATAATTACAGCGGGAATAATCGGATTTTATCAAGGCGATTTTACACTTTTATCCTTCTCTCAAACCATTTATAAAGGCTTTACAAGCATGACCGATATTTTTTTGCTCTCCATGCTCACGGGTGGATTGGCAGCCATGGTTGATAAAGCAGGGGGAATTGCATTTATTCTCCATCAAATTAAAAAGCGAATAAAATCTAAACGTTCGGCTCAAATGGGAATAGGAACCTTGGTTGGATTGGTTAACGTTGCCATTGCAAACAACACCGTTTCCATCGTTGTAACGGGCGGAATTGCCAAAGAAATTAACGATGAATACGAACTAAGTGCTAAAAAAACAGCAACTATTTTAGACATTTTTTCCTGTATTTTTCAAGGACTATTGCCTTACGGAGCACAAGTTTTACTCATCCTTAGTTTTGCCGGAGGAGCTTTAACTTGGACAGACTTATTGTTCAATGCTTGGTATTATTTGTTCTTGTTCCTGTTCACAATCTTGGCAATCTACAGCAAATATTGGGATAAATTAATTTTGAAATACACAGCGTAAACGAAAATTCATTAAATTCGAATAAAAAACAGAAATAAACTAAAACTCAATTTTAATTTTCTTTTAACAACAAAACACCAAATACCAGTAATATTCTGCCAATAGAATTACTTATATTTGTCGTTCAAATCAAACAAAACAAACAAACATAGCATGAAATTATTAGAAGGAAAAGTAGCCATCATCACCGGAGCCAGTCGCGGAATTGGTAGCGGAATCGCTAAAGTTTTTGCTCAACACGGAGCAAATGTGGCATTTACATACAGTTCGTCTGCCGAATCAGCTTTGGTTTTAGAAAACGAACTAAACGCTTTAGGAATCAAAGCCAAAGGATACAAATCAAACGCAGCCGATTTTAACGAAGCTCAAAAATTAGCCGACGATGTGTTGGCAGAATTTGGCACCATCGATATTTTAATCAACAATGCCGGAATCACAAAAGACAACCTTTTAATGAGAATGTCCGAAGAAGATTTCGATAAAGTCATCGAAATCAACCTAAAATCGGTTTTCAATATGACCAAAGCCGTTCAGAAAATTATGTTGAAAAACCGCAAAGGTTCTATCGTTAATATGAGTTCTGTGGTGGGTGTAAAAGGAAACGCCGGTCAAGCCAACTATGCCGCTTCAAAAGCCGGAATGATTGGTTTTACTAAGTCAATTGCCCTAGAATTAGGTTCGCGAAACATCCGTTGCAACGCCATCGCACCAGGCTTCATCGAAACCGAAATGACCGGAAAATTAAACGAAGAGGTCGTGCAAGGCTGGAGAGATTCCATCCCATTAAAACGTGGTGGAACACCGGAAGACGTTGCCAATGCCTGTCTTTTCTTAGCCTCAGATTTGAGTGCCTACGTAACCGGACAAGTGATGAATGTTGATGGGGGAATGTTGACGTAGTCAGTTTTCAGTCGCAGTTTCCAGTCGCAGTCACAGTTTTCAGTCACAGTTTTCACACACAGTTTGTCAATTCGCAAGACGACGAAGTCGAAATAGAATTCTCCTGCGAAGCAGGCTAGAAAACAGAAAACAGACAACCGATAACCGACAACAGAAAACTGATAAGAAGCTATTCCCGCTGTCCGTTACAAGTTTTTTAAGAAAAATTAAGTTTTGCAAGCCACCCAAAGAGCTTCCGTTGGTCGCTTTTGTTCGGCAGCAAAACTAAAAATTTTCCTTAAAAAAGCTTTCCACTACCATCGGGGCTAAAAAAAGTACTATATTAGTAAATATTAATTTTAAACTAAAAGTTATGCTAAATAAGATTATTACAAGTTTATTTTTGATTTTTGGAATAACATCTTTTTATGCTCAAGAAGTTGAAATAAAAGATGGGAAAGTATTTGTAGATTCAAAATCAATCCTGAAATATGAGAAGATTAATGTTCATCAACATTCTTTTTTTTCGTTAGATTCTGATGAAGAAATTATTTTTTATAAGTATGATGAAAATGCTACTAGGGGATATTCAGATGACGATTATTTCATTTTAAATTTTTTAACTCTAAAAAAGAAAGTAGAATCTAAAAATGTTAGGCTAATTTTTTCTGGAATTGGAATGAATTCAAGAAAAAATATGGAAAAACTTATTGGTCTTTTGATTAAAGAGAAAGTATTAGATACCGAGGGAAAACTAAATCCTGAAAAAGTGGAAATTTTCTATGAAAAATATAATGAAGATATAACAATGAGAACAGTTCGTTATTAATGTTTAAATTAATTATAAGCATAACAAAATGACCACAACCACCGTCCTTTTACTTTTACTTTCAGTAATACTGGCCGGAGGAGTATCATTTTTTCAATATTTCTATAAAGCCAAAACCAGTTCAAAAATCAATTGGTTCTTGGCTTTTTTGCGTTTCATTGCCATTTTCGGATTGTTGGTTTTATTAATCAACCCAATTCTCACCCGAAAATCATTTGAAACCATCAAAATTCCGTTACCAATTATTGTCGATAATTCGTCATCAATTACTGAATTAAACTCCAACGAATCAGCGTTAGAAGTTTATAAAAAACTGACTTCCAATTCCGCTTTACAAGAAAAATACGAAGTACAATCCTATCAATTTTCAAGCGAATTGGAATCTGCGGAGACTTATGATTTCAAAGGAACACAAACACGAATCGATGGAGTAGGAAAAGGGCTGAAAAGCATCCACAAAAGTGTCAATCATCCCACCGTGATCATTACCGACGGAAATCAAACGCAAGGAAGCGATTACATATATTCTTTTGACGAAAATAAATCAGTTTACCCAATTGTTTTGGGCGACACGACTTCAGTTCTGGATTTAAAAATTAGTCAACTCAACGTCAACAAATACGCTTTTCTCAAAAATAAATTTCCGGTTGAGGTTTTTGTCAATTATTCCGGGAATAAAAATGTGAATGCCACTTTTTCCATTTCGCAAGGAAATTCGATTTTAAGCAAACAAAATGTAAGCTTTTCTAACAGCCAAAAATCACAATTAATCACCGTTTTATTGCCCGCCGAAAAAGTAGGAGTACAAGTTTTTAAAGCAACGATTGCTTCATCAGAACCGGAAAAAAACACGTACAACAACACCAAGAATTTTGCCGTAGAAATCATCGATCAAAAGTCTGAAATTGCGATTGTTTCTTCTATCAATCATCCCGATATCGGAGCGTTAAAACGTGCCATTGAAACTAATCAACAACGTAAAGTAACGATTGTTAAACCAAATCAAATCAATTCATTACAAGATTTTAATGTATTGATTTTATACCAACCAACTTCCGAATTCAAATCAGTTTTCGAAAAAAATAATCTAGCCAATTTAAACACTTGGATTGTCACCGGATT
Organism: Flavobacterium azooxidireducens; assembly: GCF_023195775.1. Lineage (NCBI taxonomy): Bacteria > Pseudomonadati > Bacteroidota > Flavobacteriia > Flavobacteriales > Flavobacteriaceae > Flavobacterium > Flavobacterium azooxidireducens. Next base: position 3,556,208 of record NZ_CP096205.1, on the reverse strand, counting down.
GCATACTGATTTCACTTTTTTAAACCAACAACAAACTACGTTTGAATTCAAAATGAGTGGTCAACAAGAAGATTATTTGTCTACTTTTTCTTCGCAATTCAACCTTTTTGCAATCGACAATATTGGTTTTGAAAATTTTCCTCCGTTGCAAAATCCGTTTGGAACAATTACGTCAAAATCGAACTATGATAAATTAATTGGAGCCAGAATTCGTAACGTCGAACTCGATTCTCCGTTATTAGCTTATACTGAAAACCAAGGAAAACGATCCGCTTTTTTATTAGGTGAAAATATTTGGAAATGGCGTTTACAAAGCCACATCGATCAACAAAGTTTTGAAAAATTTGATGTGTTTATCGATAAAACAATTCAGTTTTTGTCGTCAAACAATGCACGAAAATCATTGGTTGTAACGCACGAAAATTTCTATAACTCAGGCGATGCTATCGAAATTAATGCTCAGTATTTCAATAAAAACTATGAGTTTGACGACAATGCTCGTTTATCCATAACGGTAAAAAACAAAGCAACCAATCAAACAAAATCGTATGATTTACTAAAATCAACTAATTCGTATAAAGTAAACTTAGACGGACTCTCTGCCGGAAATTATTCGTTTACCGTAACCGAAAACAATTCAAAAACGTCCTATTCAGGCTTTTTTGAAGTGTTAGATTTTGATATTGAAAAACAATTTGTTAATCCGGACTATGCTAAACTAAACCAATTGGCTACTCAAACTAACGGAAAAACATTTCTGGCTACTCAAATAGATGAATTAATTGCATCTTTATTGGCGAACGAAAACTACAAACCCATCCAAAAAGAAATAGTCAAAAAAACACCAATTATCGATTGGGTTTGGTTACTTATTATTATTTCTCTTGCTTTGGTTTCAGAATGGTTTATTAGAAAGTATAACGGTTTACTATAACTTAAGATTTACTTAATTGAATTCCTCTCACTAATAATGTGATTCCATTTGCGTTAATTTTACATCAAAATAAAGCAAATGAAAAGTTACATTTCTATCGTATTCCTTTTTACAGTGAGTTTTTTTTATGCTCAAAACTGGCAAACCAATTTTGAAGAAGCACAATCTCTTGCTATCAAGGAAAACAAAAATATTGTATTGGTTTTTTCCGGTTCCGATTGGTGTGCTCCTTGTATGAAATTAGAAAAAAACATTTGGATGTCAGCTGAATTTAAAGTTGAAGCTGAAAAAAACTGGGTGACATATAAAGCCGATTTTCCAAAGAAAAAAGCCAATCAATTGGCTCCTGAAATAACAGAGCAAAATAAAGTATTAGCCGAAAAATACAACAAAGGTGGAAGTTTTCCTTTGGTAGTTTTGTTGGATAAAAATGGAAAAGTGCTTGGAATGACCGGATTCAAAAATGTATCACCTGCCGAATACATAGCGATGATTAAAAAATTCGAAAAGTAAATGAAATCGATTCTTTTATATTGTAGTCTTTTCTTTTTGTGGAATTCTTCCGCACAAATTGTTCACACTAAAAAGACATTTATGCTTGGCAGTCCTTTTGAAATGACTGTAGTTGCAACAGATACCGTTCAAGGTAATCAATATATTAACCAAGCTATTGATGAAGTTAAACGCATTGAAAACTTAATTTCCGATTGGATTCCAACTACACAAATTTCAAAAGTTAATCAAAGTGCCGGAATTGCTCCGGTAAAAGTGGATAAAGAAGTTTTTGAATTGATTGAAAGAGCCATTAAAATCTCAAAATTAACTAACGGAGCTTTTGATATTTCCTATGCTTCCATGGATAAAATTTGGAAGTTCGACGGAAGCATGAAAGAAATGCCAACCGAAGAAGCCATCAAAAATTCAGTTGCTAAAGTAGGTTATCAAAATATTATCCTAAACGAAAAAGAATCTACAATTTTTCTAAAAAATAAAGGAATGAAACTCGGTCTAGGCGGCATTGGTCAAGGTTATATTGCCGATAAAGTCAAAGCTTTATTAATCGAAAACAATTGTAAATCAGGAATTGTCAACGTCTCCGGTGACATCTTTGCTTGGGGAAAACAACCTGATGGAAAACCGTGGACAGTAGCCATCGTGAATCCAATGAATAAAAATAAAGTGTTTGCAACTTTCCCTTTGGAAGACAGTGCTGTAGAAACTTCCGGTAATTATGAAAAATTTGTCACTTTCAACGGAAAGAGATATTCACATATTATAGATCCAAGAACAGGTTATCCTGCCACCGGAATTGTTAGTGTATCGGTTTTTGCAAAAACCACAGAACTCGCCGATGCACTGGCTACCGGAATTTTCGTTCTCGGCATTGAGGTCGGACTCGATTTAGTAAATCAAATCAATGGAATTGAATGCATTATTGTTGATGATAAAGGTGTGGTGCATACCTCTAAAAATATTGACATGAAGAAATTTGACAAGCAATAATTAGAGAGAAAAAAACATTAAAATTTTATAAATCTGTGTCATCTGTGTTCTAAAAATTAGTAAAATGAAAAATATAACAATTCTTGCCCTAATTCTCTTCGCAATTCAATCCTGTAACTCCGTAAAAGAATACGAAAAAGAAAAAATCAATGATCCTGATATGAAATTAGCCGCTCGTTCCTCCGAACGTTTTGAAACCAATTTTCAAGTCTATCGCGAAGCAGCAGCCGGAGCCAATGGTGGCAAAACAGGTGGTGGTTGTGGTTGTAACTAATTACTCAAATTAACAATGAAAAATTATTTTCTTTTACTCTTTCTTTGTTCTTTTTCGCTTTTTGGACAAGAACAAGATTCTACGCTCGTATTCAAAAAACGTGTGCTCGAATCGGTTGAAGTCGATTTTTTAATGAGTTATTATAAACAAGACGGAATTCATTCAGCGGTTTCCGGTGGAAATGGGATGGAGGAATTAACCGATATTACACCAACTATTGTTGTTGCCGTTCCACTAAACGACGACGATGTTTTAACAGTAGATATGGGGATTTCTGCCTATTCATCGGCTTCTTCAGGAAATATCAATCCGTTTGATAGTGCAACACCAAGTCCGTGGCAAGCTAGTTCGGGTGCTTCTGCTCAGGATGTTTTAACTACGTTGGTTGTGAATTACAGTCATAGTTCTAATGATCGAAATACGATTTGGAATGCACATATTTCCGGATCAGTAGAATATGACTATTCTTCCATTGGTTTTGGTGGCGGTTTAACAAAATTATTTAACGATAAAAATACTGAAGTGGGAATTGCTGCCAATGTTTATTTAGATACCTGGAAGCCCATTTATCCCAAAGAATTACAAGATTTTGCTGATAATGGAAATACTTTGAATGGTGGAATTTTTGATGATTTTACGATCACAGGAAATACCAATTACAACCCAACCAATTTTGTTTTTCAACCGGAAAAAAATAGAAATTCTTTTGCTCTTTCTTTCAGCTTTTCGCAAGTGCTGAATAAGAAAACACAATTATCCTTTTTTGCAGATATTTTACATCAACAAGGCTTACTTTCAACACCGTATCAACGCGTTTACTTTGCTGATGTGAGTGATTCGTTTATTAATGAATTTCAGTTAGCAGATGATATAGAACGATTACCGGATAGTCGATTTAAATTGCCAATTGGTGCTCGTTTGAATTATTACATCAATGAAAAAATTGTTTTCAGAACGTATTATCGTTTTTATATGGATAATTGGGGAATTAGTTCGCACACGGCAAGTATCGAATTGCCGTATAAAATAACAGATCGTTTTACTGTTTTTCCGATGTATCGTTTTTATACGCAATCTGAATCGAAGTATTTTGCTCCAAACGAACAGCATCTTTCAACAGAAAAATATTATACTTCCGATTATGATTTATCAACATTTGATGCTCATCAATACGGATTTGGAGTGAATTATACCGATATTTTCACCACTTCTAAAATCTGGAAATTTGGCATAAAAAATATCGATTTCAGATATAATCATTATTCTAGAAGTGATGGGTTAGAGGCAAATATTGTATCTTTCGGAATTAAATTTGTATTGGACAAATGAAACTTTTAGTCGTTGAAGATGAAATAGGAATTGCCAATTTTCTAAAACAAGGTTTAGAAGAAGAAGGCTATGAAGTTTTGGTTGCCAATGACGGTCAATCAGGATTAGAAATGGCAATTAGCCATAAACCCGATTTAATTTTATTAGATTGGATGTTGCCTAAACTCTCTGGGTTAAAAGTTTGTGAATCCTTTAGAAAAAACAATACCGCAACGCCAATTATTTTTTTAACAGCCAAAGATACTGTTCAAGAAACCATCGAAGGATTGAAAGCCGGAGCCAATGATTACATCAAAAAGCCTTTTAGTTTTGAAGAATTGTTAGAACGAATAAAAATTCATTTTAGAACCACCAAGGAAGTTGATGTTTTGACCTTAGGAAAGATTAAAATTATCCAATCAAAACACCAGGTTTTTTCAGAAAATAATGAAATTTCATTGACGCAAAGAGAATACGAACTTTTGATATATTTAATCAAAAACAAAGGAAAAGTATGCACTCGAAATCAAATTATTGAAGATGTTTGGGATATTCATTTTGAATATGATACCGGCGTAATTGATGTGTTTATGAATGCTATCAGGAAAAAACTCAATCTTTCTAAAGAAGATGAAAGTATTAAAACCATTCGAGGTGTTGGTTATATTGCTAATGATTAAGGTAGTTACAATTTATGCTTAAATTCTCTTTTAGAAATAGAATTGCTTTTTACTATATTATTAGCACTGCTTTGCTGATAACCATAGTTTTTTTAGTAATTTATCAAATGGTGAGTTTAAGTGTTTACAACCATATAAACGATGATATTCAAAATGAAGTTGAAAAACATTTACAAGAAATTGAAATAGATCATAACAACACTTATCTCATTCAAGTAGATGAATGGCGTGAAAGAGAACACAATACAGTGGATGTTAACCCTGTATTTGTTCAATTTTTTGATAGCAACAACGAACTAATTGATAAATCACCCAATTTAAAAAAACTCAATTTAAAGCTTTATCCTGAAGATAGAAAAAACGAATTCATTGATACCTATTTAAACAAAAAACCTATTCGTCAGATTCAGGTTCCGCTTTATGATAATCAAAAAGTTATTGGTCATCTCGTGGTAGCTATGTCGTTGGATGATGCCATTATGGTTTTGTCGAATTTGCGAAACATTCTATTTATTTCATTGCCGATTATTTTGATAAGTTTATTTCTTATCGCTCGATTTATTGTAGGAAGAAGCATCAAACCAATAAAAACGATTATTGAAACTTCAAAGCAAATTAGTCGCGAAAACCTAAGTTCGCGAATAGATTTACCACAAAATAAAGATGAATTATTCGTACTTTCAAAAACAATCAATGACTTGTTAGACCGAATTGAAAATGCCGTAGAACGAGAAAAACAATTCACATCTGATGCTTCTCATGAATTACGAACTCCATTGGCAATTATTAAAGGAACTCTTGAGGTTTTAGTGCGTAAACCTCGAAATCAATCGGAATATGAAGAAAAAATCAATTACAGCATCAAAGAAGTGGACCGATTAAATCAATTAGTTGACGAATTATTGTTATTGGCTCGTTTTGAAAATCAAAAACAAAATACTAAAAAAGAACCTGTTTTTCTCAACGCATTGATTTTAGATGTATTAGCTCGATTTTCGCAAAAAATAAATGATAAGAATATTAAAATTGAAAATTCATTTGCAGATGATTATACCATTGATTCTGATAATTATTTGGTTTCTATCATCATCAGTAATCTAGTATCCAATGCCATTAAATATTCCAATTCAAATGGAAAAATTTCTATTACTTTATCGAAAGAAAACAATCAAATTATTTGTAAAATTCAAGACAACGGAATTGGTATTTCTTCCGAAGAATTGAACAAAATAGGAAATCGTTTTTATCGTTCTCAATCCGTTCTTCAAACCAATACAAAAGGTACAGGCTTAGGTTTATCTATCGTAAAACGACTTACTGATTTATTGAATATTGACTTTCAAATAAACAGTAAATTAAACGTTGAAACTATAGTAGAATTAAGGTTTAACTAATCTATTCCTAAGTCAATCTTAAGTCAATTTCTTTATTTTCAGATTAATTTTACTGAAATTAAAAGATGCCAAAATGCTCGAAAAAATTATAGCCTTTAGTTTAAAAAATAAACTCATAATCCTTTTATTCACGCTTGGTGTTTTAGGATTTGGTTTATTCTCTGTTTTCCAAATTTCAATCGGAGCAGTGCCTGATGTTACTAATAATCAGGTACAAGTAATTACAACATCTCGCAATCTTTCTACTCAAGATATCGAGCAATATATTACGTATCCTGTAGAAATTGAAATGGCAAATTTGCCCGGTGTAACCGAAATACGTTCTATTTCTAAATTCGGATTATCTGTGGTAACGATTGTTTTTGAAGACGAAATAGGAACGTATTTACCTAGACAATTAATCGCTGAAAAAATCAAAACAGCTACCGAAAAAATACCGGAAGGTTTTGGAACACCGGAAATGGGACCAATTACCACAGGTTTAGGCGAAATCTATCAATATACGTTAGAAGTAAAACCCGAATTCAAAAATCAATATTCAGTTACCGATTTACGTACGATTCAAGATTGGGTCGTAAAAAGACAATTATCCGGAATCAAAGGTGTGGTTGAAATCAACACTTGGGGTGGCTATTTAAAACAATATGAAATCGCTATCAATCCTGCTAGTTTAAAAGCAATGAACATTTCTACTACTGATGTTTTTACAGCGTTGGAAAAAAATAATAGCATTGCTGGTGGTTCGTATATTGAAAAAACCAATCAAAGCTATTTCATTCGTGGCGAAGGAAAAGTAAATTCCGCTCAAGATATTGAAAATATTGTCGTTAAGAACGATTCTGGTTTGCCAATATACATTAAAGACATCGCCAAAGTACAATTTGGTCATGCCAATCGTTTTGGTGCGATTACAGGAAATGGAGAAGGAGAGAAGGTTTTGGGTCAAGTGATGATGCTAAAAGGCGGCAATTCAAAACAAGTAATTGAAGATGTAAAAGAAAGAGTTACCGAAATTGAAAAAACATTACCAGAAGGCGTTTATATCAACGGATTTTTAGAACGAAGTGAATTAGTCGGTAAAACTACGTTTACTGTTGCTGAAAACTTGATTTTAGGTTGTTTAATCGTAATTTTTGTTGTGGTTTTATTACTCGGAAATTGGCGTTCAGGATTGGTTGTTGCATCCGTAATTCCGCTTTGTTTGTTATTTGCTATTTCGTTCATGAATATTTTTGGAATTGATGCCAATTTAATGAGTTTAGGGGCGATAGATTTCGGAATCATCATCGACGGAGCTGTGATTATCGTTGAATTTATTGCTTTTCAAATTGCTCATAAATCCAGACATTTAGTCGGTTTAGCGAAAGAAGATCGTCAGTTAGAAATTGACCAAATTACCTATAAAAGTGCTTCAAAAATGATGAATTCGGCTATTTTTGGGCAGTTAATCATTCTTATCGTATTTATTCCAATTCTTTCCTTATCTGGTGTTGAAGGAAAAATGTTCAAACCTATGGCAATGACATTTAGTTTTGCTTTAGTTGGTGCGATGTTATTCTGTTTTACTTACGTTCCTGTAGCGGCTTCATTGTTTTTAAAACCGCAAGAAGAAAACCCAAAATCAATTTCAAATCGTTTAATTAACAAACTGAATTCTTGGTATTTACCTGTGATTACTTGGGCTTTAGGCAATACTAAAAAAGTACTTTATGGGGCTATTGGTTTATTATTTTTAGCAGTAGGATTGTTTGCAACTATGGGAGGCGAATTCATTCCAACATTAGATGAAGGTGATTTTGTAATTCAACCTGTTTTAAAAACAGGAACATCACTTTCTAAAACTATTGAAACGACTACCAAAATTGAAAAAATAATTCTTAAAAATTTTCCAGAAGTTTCTCAAGTTGTCAGTAGAATTGGTGCTGCCGAAGTGCCAACCGATCCAATGAGTATGGAAGAAAGTGATATTATCGTAAAATTAAAACCAAAATCTGAATGGGTTTCTGCTGATTCTAAAGATGAATTAGCTGATAAAATCAAAGCGGCTTTAGAAGAGAAAATTCCAAACATGGAAATTGAATTTACGCAACCTATTGAAATGCGTTTCAACGAATTAATTTCAGGTTCTCGCTCCGATGTGGCCATTAAAATTTTTGGTGAAGATTTGGATATTTTAGCCAAAAAAGCACACGAAATCGAAAAAGCAATTAAAAATGTGGAAGGTGCATCGGATATTATCATCGAAAAAACGGAAGGTTTACCTCAAATGTTCGTCCAATACGACCGAAGTAAAATTGCTCGTTATGGCTTAAATATTGCCGATTTAAACGAAATGATTGCTTTAGGTTTCGCTGGGAAAACCGTTGGAAATGTATTTGAAGGTGAAAAACGTTTTGATATGGTCATTCGATTAGATAAAACCAACAGAACTGATATTGAAGACTTACGAAATTTATATGTTTCCACTCCAAATGGCGAGCAAATTCCGTTAAGAGAATTAGCGTCTATCGAATATACAGAAGGTCCGGCTAAAATTTCAAGAGACAATACCAATCGAAGAATTATTGTGGGAATCAATGTGAGAAACCGCGATTTACAAAGTGTTGTTGATGATGTGAAGCAAATTATTGATACCAAAATTGATTTACCAACAGGCTATCGCGTCACCTATGGTGGTCAATTTGAAAACTTACAAAGTGCAAAAGCTCGATTGTTAATTGCTGTGCCAATCGCCTTATTTTTAATTTTTATTTTGTTGCATTTTGCCTTTGGATCCATCAAAGAAGCTTTAATGGTATATTCAGCAATTCCTTTATCAGCAGTTGGAGGTGTGTTGTTTTTATGGATGCGAGATTTGCCATTTAGTATTTCGGCGGGTGTTGGATTTATTGCATTATTCGGAATTGCAGTGCTAAACGGAATCGTACTAATTGAACATTTTAAAGAATTGAAACACAGTGGCATGAAAGATATGAACGAACTCATTTTAAAAGGGACCACCGATAGACTTCGACCAGTTTTATTAACCGCCGCTGCAGCTGCTTTAGGGTTTTTACCAATGGCAATTTCATCATCGGCTGGAGCAGAGGTACAACGCCCATTAGCTACCGTAGTTATTGGCGGATTGTTCACAGCAACACTATTAACAATGATTGTATTGCCAATTTTATTCAAAGTTTTTGATGAGAAAGAATTCAAAAAGCCGAAATTCAAAAAACATGTAAGCGGAACTTATATTTTACTATTCTTATTGGGTACAAGTTTTGGTTTTGCACAAGAGAATAATGCTGAATTAGATTCAATTATGAATAAAGCTTTGCTAAACAATAAATTAGTAAAAGCAGGACAATTGCAAATCGACAAAGCAAATGCAAATATAAAAACGGCTTACTCTTTTGATAAAACGAATGTGTATTATAGTTATGACCAAAATAATTTGGCCCAAAATAGCGAACCCTTAAAAGTATTTGGAGTGCAGCAATCATTTGCTTTTCCAACGGTTTATGGTGCTCAAAAAAAGGTCTATAAAGCCGAATTAGAAAGTCAAAAGGCTTCTTTCGAATTGCAGAAAAACAAACTCAAATTTGAAGTTTCAAAAGTATATCATCAAATCGTATATGTACAACATCAAGAAAAATTATATAAATATTTAGATAGTTTGTACCAAAATTTCTCTAAAGCAAGCGACCTAAGATTTGAATTAGGGGAAACCAATTACTTGGAAAAAATAACTGCTGAAGCAAAATTTAGACAAATTAGAACCAAACTTTCGCAATTAGATAAAGAGAAAAAAGCACAATTAGAATTATTACAAGCTTTAGTACAATCGGAGGAAAAAATCAGTGTAAAAACGAATGAAATTAAACCTATCAACAACACATTGAATACTTCAAGTAAAGAATTGTATAGTTCTTATTTAGAAAGTGTTACAAATAAATATAAATCTAATGAAAATCTCCAAAAACAGAATTGGTTGCCCGATTTAAACGTGGAATATTTTCAAGGAAGAAATAGCGGAATTTCACAATCTTTATATGGATTTCAAGTGGGTGTTGCTGTTCCAATATTGTTTAATGGGAATGTTGCAAAATCTAAAGTTGCCAAATTAGAAACACAAGCATGGGAACAACAAAAACAACATGAACTAATTAAAATAGATGCACACATCAACCAGAAAAACAGCGAATTAGAGCAATATAACCAAGCAATTGATTACTATAATCAATATGGGAAAAAAGTTTCTCAAGAGATTATTAAAGTAGCCAATATGAGTTACAAACACGGTGAAATTGATTTTTTTCAATTCATACAAAGTTTAGAAAATGCAACCACAATTCAGATAGATTATTTAGATGCCGTAAATCAATACAACAAAACGCAATTAGACTTACAATATATTAATATACAATAATTTACAAATGAAAAAACTATTCTACATAGCAACGATAACAACACTTTTATTTTCATGCAAACAAGAAGTTGCAGAAGAAAAAGTAGTTGATGATGGATTGATTACAGTAACAGAAGCTCAACTTCAATCGTCAAAAATGGAAATAGGTTCACCTATAGAACAAGATTTTGAAGTTATAGTCAAATCATCCGGAAAAATTGATGTTCCACCACAATATCGAGCTAAAGTAACCACGTTTTTAGGCGGTTATGTAAAAGCCACCAAATTATTAGTTGGTGATAAAGTTGCAAAAGGGCAAGCTTTAATTACATTAGAAAACACAGATTATCTGGATTTACAAAAGGATTATGTAGAAGTTGCCGAACAAATTAACTATTTGAAATCAGAATTTGAGCGTCAGAAAACGTTGTATAATGAAAAAATCACTTCACAAAAAAACTATTTAAAAGCAGAGAGTGAATACCGCCAAGCAAAAGGAATGTATCAAGGCTTACGTGAAAAATTATTGTTATTAAACATAAATCCAGCTAATGTTGAACGTGGAAAATTTACCTCACAAATTACAATTTCGGCACCCATTTCTGGTGATATAACAGTAATGAATGCGAATATTGGCATGTTTATGTCACCTTCAGATGTAATTTTAGAAATTGTAGACACCAATTATTTACATTTGAATCTAAGCATTTTTGAAAAAGACATTT